>CALEST010000232.1 GCA_937907555.1 uncultured Sediminibacterium sp. | reverse complement strand
AAAATGGCCATCCATATTGCCAATACAGCCCGGTATTTTCTTCCCCACGTGTATGCTCTAAGTACCAACTCTCCTTTCTGGGAATCCAGGGATACCGGCTACAAGTCTTTCCGCACCAAGGTTTTCGACAAATTCCCCAGAACAGGCATACCCGATTACTTTGAAAGTTTTGAGGCTTATGAGAATTATGTAAACCTCCTGATTAAAACCAACTGTATAGACAATGCAAAAAAAATATGGTGGGATTTAAGGGTGCATCCTTTCTTTAACACGGTTGAGTTCAGGATCTGCGATGTGCCCATGAATATCATGGAAACCATGACCATTGCTGCTTTATTTCAGGCGATCTGTGCCAAAATTTACAAACTCAGAAACCAGAACCTGAATTTCATGATGTATCAGCGATCCCTGATTAATGAAAATAAATGGAGGGCCAGCCGATATGGAATAGATGGCAAGCTTATCGACTTCGGGAAAGAAACTGAAGTAGAAACCAAGGCATTGATTTACGAATTATTGGATTTCGTGGACGATGTAGTGGATGAACTGGGCAGCAGACATGTGGTAGAACATGTTACCAAGATATTTGAAAGAGGAACCGGTGCCGACCGGCAATTGAAAGTATACCGGGAAACAGGTAGCCTGATTAGTGTGGTAGACTATATCCATGACCAGTTTCTTAGTGTTTAATGAAAAGGCGCAAATAGGCCTGAAAAATTAAAATATTCATAAAATGAGAAAGCCCCTGTAAAAAAGGGGCTTTTTGGTACAATTTTGTGTTGTTTAACAAGTTCAGGCAGCATTTTACTAAAAACTGCCCTCTATTAAATGTCAACCCTAAACCACCCTCTTTTGACCGAGCACGAGTTGATAAAAGGCTGTATTCAACAGAACTCCGCATGCCAGCGTATACTATTTGATAAATACGCGGGCAAGATGATGGGGGTATGTCTCCGCTATGCCCAGGATAGCATGGAGGCTGAAGACATGCTGCAGGATGCTTTTGTAAAAGTATTTCAGTACATCGGTCAGTTTAAATTTGAAGGCTCTTTCGAAGGCTGGATCAGAAGAATCGTAGTGAATACAGCCATCCGACACCTGGAAAGAAAGAAAATGAGCTTTAAGGAAATTGATGACCATCAACCAGACCTTCCTTCAGTTGATCCCAGCGCTTATCATTTTCTGGGGGAGGAAGACCTGATGAAGCTGATTAGCGCGCTTCCTGAGGGATACAGGATGGTATTCAATTTAAGTGTGATTGAAGGGTATAGTCACGATGAAATAGCAGAAATGCTGAATATACAGGCGGGCACCAGCAGAAGTCAGCTGGTAAAAGCCAGAAAAATGTTGCAGAGTCAGATCTTGCAACTACAAAAGATTGCCGTTTAAATGAACAACAAAGCGTTCGATAATATCATAAACCAAAAACTGCATTCGTACAGTGCCCCTGTGCCGGCTGGTTTATGGGATAAAATTGCCGCTAAAGATTTGTCAGAGACCAAGGATCCTTTTGATGAATTTGTTCAACAAAAATTATATCATCATACGGCAGAAGCACCTTCACAACTCTGGGATAAAATACAAACAGCATTAATTCCGCAGGAACCAATCACTGCCAATCCAGGTGAAGGTGAAGAAGAGAAAAAAAGAAGAAGATTTCTGTTCTGGTTGCCACAAGAATTAAGGGTGGCCGCTTCCGTAGTATTGGTTTTATTAATTGGTACCGTAGCTGCGTACTTATACAATTATCGTTTTTCCGCTGAAGCCGTAAATGATGAACCCACCGCTCCTGTTCAGGTAAAAGGGTCTGGCCCTGCAAATGCGCCAGCATCAGAGCAAGACGATAAACTCCAGCAAAACAAGCCGCAGCAAAATTTGAATTTTGTTGGCAAAGAAGAGCAATCAGAAGCAAACCCGGGCAACCAAGAAAATGAAGATGCAAGCGTTGAATCTGCAGCAAATAATAACAAGAATGCCTCCTGGAAACTGGATAAGAAAAACAAAACTGCTTCCTTTAAAGAACGCGGTTCTGTTTTTCCTTACGATCAGAGTTTAAAAAACAATAGTCAAAAAAAGCTTACGGTTGATCAAACTCTTCTGAATAAACAGTCTGAAATAGCGCTTGAATTAACCGAATCCCAACCTGAAGAAGAAGCATATTCTCTTGCAGAAAAAGCAGGCAATGCATTCATCTTGCAAAATAAAAATACCTGGCAGGGAAACAAACACAATGTGAATGCCTATCAGCATGCATCTAGTTTTAAAAACGTAGTCATTTGCCCTACCGACAGAAAAATGAGAAATCCCGATTGGGATCTGGAAATTTATGTATCTCCGGATATGGCTTTCAAAACCATCAGCAACAATACAGCTTCTGCACAGTTATTAAGCCGAAAAGACAGCAGCGAATCATTAAGACCCGGATTCACTGCGGGTTTCAGAATCGTGAAACCACTGAATGATTATTTATCAATTAAAACCGGTTTACAATATTCTCAAATTAACGAGCGGTTCACGTATAAAACAGAAAACGAAACAAGAACTACAACAGTGGTAACCGTTCGGTCTATTGTAAGAGCCCCTGGTGACACTTTGATTGTTAGGGATACCAGTTCATTAACGCAGGTTGGTTTTAAAACCAATACCGTAAAAAACAGATTCAGAAGCCTGGACATTCCGGTTCTTGCCAGTGTTCAATTTGGCAATGACGATTTAAAATGGGGCATAACAGCAGGGGCAATTGTTAATTTATCCAGTTGGTACGAAGGTGTTTTATTAGACAGCAGCTTTGCAGCGGTAGCCATTGGCAAAGACAATGGCATGATGTACAAAAAGAATATTGGACTGGGTTTATATGCAGGCTTTCATATTACTAAAAGAATCAACTACAATACACAACTCTTTTTTGAACCCTATTTCAGATATAATTTATCGAATATAACAACACCTGGTGCTCCATTCAATCAAAGATTCAGTATTGGTGGTCTGGCAATGGGTCTAAGATTTAATTTAAACAGCAGATAGGCAACAATTAAAATTAATACAGTATCTATAGCATAATGTTACGCAAGTTTTTCAAATATTATTTCATCGCTCTCACAGCTATCATGCTGTTTACTGCCTGCAACAAGGAAGTATCAGATGGAAATAATTTTGTTTTGTATAACAATGATGTAAGAAACGATACTACCTGGTCTACAGGAAGCCTCGCGAGTACTGGAATACAGCGTATGTTAGATTCTACCTCTGTTTACAAACACAACGATACGATGATGGGCACCAATGCCAAAACCATTGCGTTCTCTGATAAATTCAGTGTTTATTTCCCAGCCAATGCTTTTGTAAGCAATACCGGAGACAGCATCAAAGGACCTGTTGAAATTAAATTGTTGCTACTGGATGAAAAAGGGGAGTTCATCAGAACAGTTAAATCATCTGAGAATCCGAGCCATATGCTTGAATCTGATCTGGCTTTCTGCATTATTGCCACTGCCAATGGAGAAGAACTGAAAATTGCACCCGGCAAAAAATACCTTATCAGAGCAGGCAATAAATACGAATTGGTAAAACAACAGATGAAGATTTATTCAGGTGAGGAATCTGTAACCTACACATCACAGGTATTGGCAGATCCTCAGTTTTACTGGAAAGAATCGAATCCAATGAATGTGCAGCAATCTGTTTACAAAACCAATAACGGTAGCAGAGACATAGAGCACTACGAAATTACTACCAATCAGCTCAGGTGGATGGCGATAGCCGCACCCAACAACAATCTGGGTAGCACCAATAAATTGCATGTACTGCTACCTCCCAACTTCACCAATAAAAACACGGTTGTTTTTGCAACCGCTGACGACTATAATACAGTGATTCAATTGATGCCGGATTTGAGTTCAAGGTCATTTAAATCGGATATGATTCCTCAACAGAAAAAAATTCACATCATAACACTCTCTTTAATTGGCAATCAGTTCTATTACAGCGAAACAGGATATTCTTACCTGAATAACAAAATCTATGTTTCTATTAAGCCGGAAAAGAAATCACTGGCCGCCATATTAAACAGTCTTAAGAAATTATAAGAACAGTTCATGACGCATATCGGGGGATATGCCGGCCCTGCCTTCGGCAGGGCCTTACTATTTTTTCACCTTTTTCAGATGCAATGCATTGTATGCCCAGATAAGGCTGAACAGCATCAATACTGCGCCCAATAAGAAAGAAGCGCCGGGAAAATAAAACGGTGCAGTTGGCCCTGTAAAATAAGCGAAAGTGCCCGTCATCATAATGGGGCCTAAAACAGAAGTAAGACTCATCAGGCTGGTAAGGGCCCCCTGTAATTCTCCCTGTTCATTCGGCGGCACATTGCCCGAAATAATCGACTGTAAAGCAGGTCCTGCAATTCCACCCAAACAATAGGGTACCAGAAAAGCAAACATCATCCAGGTTTGTGTAGCAAAAGTAAACAGCAATAGTCCCAGGGCATATAAACTCAAACCAACATACACACTTTTCTCATTCCCAATCCGGGGATTGATAACCCGAATCAACAAACCCTGTACAAGCGCAATCAAAAATCCAACTATGCCCAGCGAAATTCCAATCAGCTTAGGTGTCCATTTAAACTTTTCAATATTCACAAAGCTCCAGTTGCTTTGCACACTATGTGCCGCCAGATAAATCAATATCAATGAGCCAATTAAACCGGCAACAGAAGGATACTTTCTCAATTGCAACAAAGAGCCCAGAGGATTGGCCCGCTTCCATTCAAATTTTCTTCTCAGGTGTTTGGGCAGGGATTCCGGCAACACAAAATAGCCATACAACCAATTGGCCAGTGCCAGTCCGGCCGCAACAAAGAAAGGCAGCCTGGATCCATGCTCACCTAATAAACCACCCAATAACGGCCCAATAATAAAGCCCAGTCCAAAAGCAGCCCCGATCATTCCAAAATTCTGCGCCCTGTTTTCAGGGGTACTGATATCAGCCATATAAGCGGAAGCTGTGGTAATGCTGGCTCCTGTAATTCCTGCAATAATTCTACCTACAAAAAGCCAGGCAATAGAAGGTGCAAAAGCCACAAATAAATAATCAAGGCCAAATCCAAACAAGGAAAAAAGCAGTATGGGTCTTCTGCCATACTGGTCGCTCAGGTTTCCTAGAATTGGTGAAACAGTAAACTTGCATGATGGCATAGGAAAAAGTAAGCCAGCCACCATACTGAGCTGCCAGGCTGGTACTCGAATTGTGCAATAGCTCTTCAATTAGTTTGGGCACTACAGGAATAATCAGTCCGAGACCAATTACATCTATTAGAATTGTGATGAAAATAAAACCAACTGCTGCTTTTTTATTAGAGGCCATAGAGAGCAAATATGAAATAAAAATCCTTAAGATGCTACCAGTCTTCTCTTCACACCTGGAATTTCCATTACCAGGTCCTCGCCAAAGCAGGCTGCAGGCGTTTGATAGCCCGGCTTAAAATTTCCTGAAAGTATTTTCCGGGCAATCAATAAGCTACTGATAGCCGTTAAAGTATAGCCTTCCGGTCCTTCCTGTATAGCAGAAATTTGCTGTCCGCTGGCATTTGCTACTTGTCCCCATACCATGGATTTTGCTTTCGCTCGCATCTCATCGCTGGGACCCGCAGGCATTTTTTTAATTTTCTTTTTATAATAATTTCTCACCAGCGGCAATTTCAGAATCCAGTTAAATCCCTTTTGCCATTTAAGCATTTGGAATGTCTTTGGAGAAGCTCCGGTATAGGTTTCAATATTGGGAATGCCGGTGGTAGTATACGCTGTAGAAATATCTCCCCAGGGAATGGTCATCACAAATAATTTCTTCAAACCAAAATCTACCCACATGCCCTTATGCCCTAAAGGAACACGGGTAATTTTTCCGTTCAGGCGAACCGCACTTCCCTCCCCCATTCCTTCTGCCATGGTGGTGGCCGTGCCATGCGATAATTTTCCGCCAATGCTTGCAAAAGCCAGTTTCAAATTCACAGCATCGGGCATTTGATTTTTTAAGAACAAAGCCATGCAATCGGTTGGTACCACATCGAACCCAACACCGGGCATGATCATGATATTTTTCGCCCGCGCAGGACCATCCATTCTTTTAAGCATTTCAAAAACGGTAATCTCGCCGGTGATATCTATATAATGGGTTCCCGTTTCCAGACAAGCTTCCACCATGGGCTTAGCCGTATGTATGAAGGGGCCTGCAGCATGCAATACCAGCGGAAAGGCTCGAAGCGCCTCAATTAATTTTTCCTTATCAGAAAGATCTATCACCTGATAAGAAAGCCCCAGCTCCAATCCCATCGCCGCTAAGGCATTGGCATTCCTGCCGGCCAGCACAGGTGTTAAGCCATAATCTTTTGCCATCCTGGCTATCAATCTTCCGGTATATCCATTGGCTCCGTAGAGTAAAAATTGGTTTTGCATCCTGTAAAATACAAAATCCCGACAAGAAACTTGCCGGGACTTCTGTTGGGATATCAACCACCACATCCCATACGAATCACCCTTATGATAAACCTATTTACTTTTTCAACGTAATCAATCCCAGTTGTGCTTCCCTGGTTTTGGACACCACTACATTGGTAATAGTAGTATCACTGTAGCCATTGGATGCATTAACAAAAACACTGTAGGTTCCATCCGACAAACCTCTTACTTTAAAATATCCTTCGTGATTGGGCAAAGCATAGGCAGTGTCTTTGCTGTTGAATACCGTAATGACAGCCTGGGCTTCCTTCGGTGTTACTTTACCGGATACACTGGCAGTAGCTTTAACGGTGAAGAATTTAATAACCGGCTTTAGATAAAACTGACCATTCTTTTCAATAATGGATCTGCTTACATCAAAGTCTAACCAAAGTCTGGAACGATTGGGAAGAAATTCCTCCCACTCATGCCCTTTCAATTTAACCAGGATATAATTTTTTTCGTTCAGTGGAATATTCAAAGGATAAGTAACACTGTCTTTAATTAATGTATGTGTTGTTCCCAGTTCAATTTTAATTAATCGAATGGCGCCTTTAGGCACGGTTGCCGTTGCCAGCAAAGTGTCTACCCCATTGCGTAGTTTTAAAATATCATACACGCCGGGATTCACACCCAGGTTCTGCCAAACCAGAGAAGAATCATTTTTTTCATTTCTGGAACGACCTATTCTATCCCAGTCACAGGTATCT
>CALEST010000231.1 GCA_937907555.1 uncultured Sediminibacterium sp. | reverse complement strand
GTTAGAGTCTGTTCTATTAGGATCAGCAACGTTATTACCACTCACAGCATATAGCTCCCATCTATAATCTTGCCACATGGTACCCGCCATTAATCTTAAACTAAAATCTCCAACTGTTTTCTTGGCAGTAGCATTGATTGTATGGTTGTATCCCTTGTAAGTATTCCAAAAATTATCTTGAGACCCTCTCAATGCGCTAGATACAAAGAACGATTGTGGATGGTAGTTTTGGTAACCAATGGTTTTATAAGTATCATAGCCGAAACGACCTGTGATGCTTAACCATTTGGTAGGGTTGATATTAATTCCTAAAGAGGAGAACAAACGATCTGTTTGATCGCGGCCTCTGTTATTGGCCACATTCCAAAGAGGATTGTCTACTTCTCCATTGGCGTTCGCAGAGAATAAAGGCAATTTGTTACCGCCATCGTCTTCAGATTTGGTCACATCAATGGTGCTAGGGTATTGTAATAACCCAAGCAAATATCCACCTGCAGAACGCAATACTTTAGCGGTATTGGTTCTAGTATAAGCAATTGAAGGCGTGATTTCAATATACTTGCCAATCTTGGTTGTATTTCTTAAACTTAAATTGATTTTCTCTTGATCATTGTTTGGCACAACACCCTCTTGCTTCAAGTATGTAGCAGAGAAACGGAAGATTGACTTTTTGATACCGAAGTCTACTCCAAGGTTATGGGTTTGTGATTTACCATTTCTAAAGAATGCATCAATATTATCGTATAGTCTGGTACCTACTGGATAGGCGGGTCCAAAATAACGGAAGATGTTGCTTGGTGTATTGTTAGTACCATTGGTAAATCCATCAAATGTTGGTGGGAAACGGGTTAACACCTGTGTTCTAAATGCGTTGTCGTATTGAACAGCCAATTTACTGGTTTTGGCTTTTCTTGTTGTGATGACAATGGCACCAGAACTGGCTTGGCTACCGTATAAAGCAGTGGCTTCTGGCCCTCTCAATACGGTTACATTTTCAATATCATTGGGGTTTAAATCTGAAACTCTATTGCTGTAATCACTACCTCTATTGGGGCGGTCAGACGCTAACCCAATACCTCTACCACCATCAAATGTTTCATCAAATGTAGATTTGTCCATGATTACCACATCCACAACAAAGAGTGGTTGGTTGCTTAAAGAGAGCGAGTTAAATCCGCGCAATACAATTTGAGATGAAGCACCCACGGTTCCTGAAGTAGGGTTCACCGTAAGCCCAGCTACCCGGCCTTGCAAGCTGTTAATAAAATTGTCACGCTGTGTTTCTTGAATTTCAGCACCCTTCACTTGTTGGGTAGAATAACCCAATTCGCGAGGCTTTCTTTTTTGGTCCATCGCTACTACCACCACATCGTCAAGTTCTGATGTTTCGGCTTTTAGGCGCACAATGATTTTTTGATCATCTTTTACCACAACGCGGGCAGATTCAAAACCAAGCGATGTGATTAAAAGGGTTTGACCCTTGGCTGCTTTGATGGTAAAATTACCTTTAGCATCCGTTTTGGTTGCAACGTTTTTGCCTGCTACACGAATTGAAACCGACTCTAGAGCGGAGCCTTTTTCAAGATCAGAAATATTACCTGTTACAGTAATATCCTGTGCAGAGACTTTCATCACTAGGAAGAACAGCATGAAAGCAATCCTCCAAGCATAAGCGAGTTTTCTCATAACTACAGTGTTTGGTTCTTTGACAAAAATTTATTGCAAAAAGCTGCAAAAAATTTTAGCATTTCTTTAATGAAATAATTGATGACATAAATATATGGTTAATCATCTGTTAAAACCAGAAAATTATCAGCAAAATAATGCACATATTTATGCAGGTATTTAAGTGTCTATACTACACTAAGCTATAAAATGCTTAACCCACGTTTGGCATAGGGTATCAAACGCTCATCAGAAGGGTCTAATTCGGTAATTAAAATGTCAACTTCATCCAGTGGACAAACTTGCAATCTTTGGGAAGAATTGAGTTTTTCAGAAATGGCCAAGGAAACGGTTTTTTGGGCACAGGCAATCATGGCTTTTTTGACTTCGATGATTTCCCATTCTAAATCGGTAATGCCCAAATGTAAATCGATGCTATTGGTGCCCAATAAGCAGAGGTCGGCCTTAATTTGCCCAAGTCTTTGTACCACTTCAGCCCCAACGGCCATTTGGGCACTTTTCAATAGTTTGTTGCCTAAGAAAATGACTTCAGCGTTGGGGTGCTCTAATAATTCAAGTGCAATGGGCACATTGGTGGTTACAAAAGTGGCATTCAGGTCTGGGGGGAGCATATTCACCAATTCTCGCATGGTTGTGCCCCCAGAAATAACCACCAACATGCCATCTTTAATGAGGTCAATGGCTTTATGGGCAATGATTTTTTTCTCAGGTAATGAATAGACTTGTTTGCTCTCAATTGTAAAATGAAAAGATTTTGCCAACGCACCGCCATGTACTTTCATCAGCTTACCTTCTTCGGCTAATTCTTGCAGGTCTCTGCGTACGGTATCTTCAGAAACATCCAATTGTACACAT
>CALEST010000230.1 GCA_937907555.1 uncultured Sediminibacterium sp. | reverse complement strand
AATGCGCCTCCAACCGGTAGCACCAATGCACGTTTGGCACCCGCTTCTTTCATTTTGATGCAGGCAAGATCAATAGCTGCAACCGATCCACTGATTACCAGTTGACCCGGACAATTGTAATTGGCAGCCACTACTACTTCTCCGGTTTCTGCCTGTACAGCCGCACAAATTTCTTCTACTTTTTCATCAGGCAAATTCAATACAGCGGCCATCGTAGAAGGATTGGCTTCGCAGGCTTTCTGCATGGCCTGTGCACGAATGCTCACCAGTTGTAAAGCTTTATCAAAGGATAAAACACCATTGGCCACCAATGCAGAGAATTCTCCCAAAGAGTGACCGGCCACCATATCGGGCTTAGCCCCTTCAATGGTTTTAAACGCGGCTACAGAGTGAATAAAAATAGCAGGTTGGGTAATATTGGTTTGCTTTAACGCTTCGTCGGAACCTGTGAACATGATATCACTAATACGAAATCCGAGTATTTCATTTGCTTGTTCAAACAAATCTTTTACAGAAGGATGCGCATCATACAGGTTCTTTCCCATTCCGGAAAACTGAGCTCCCTGACCAGGGAAAATAAAAGCGTGCTTTGCCATGAATTAAAAATTTATGGCAAAGTAAACGATTTTTTAAAACTCAGTCTTCAATTCTAAATAACGAAGGAATTCTTCTTTGCGTTTTTCTTCTTTAAACTTACCGCCATAGAAAGAAGTAATGGTAGAAGAAGTATCATCTTCCACACCTCTGCTGGCAACACATAAATGTTTGGCATCAATAACAATAGCAACATCTTCTGTTCCCAGTTCTTTCTGTAATTCTTTGGCAATCTGCACCGTTAAACGTTCCTGAACCTGAGGACGCTTGGCAAAGAACTCAACCAGACGGTTCAGTTTACTTAAACCAATTACTTTACCATTGCTGATATAAGCCAGGTGCGCTTTTCCAATGATGGGCACAAAGTGGTGCTCGCAGTTGCTGTAGAAAGAAATATTCTTTTCAACCAGCATTTCATTGTACTTGTATTTGTTGTCGAATAAAGCAACAGCAGGTTTATTGGCAGGATTTAAACCGCTGAAAATTTCCTGCACGTACATTTTAGCCACGCGCTTAGGAGTTCCTTTCAAACTATCATCGGTTAAATCCAATCCAAGGGTTTCCATGATGGCTTTAAAATGCTCCTGAATGATGGCGATTTTCTCTGCATCTGATTTTTCAAATGCATTCGCTACCATTGGAGTATCTACAGAAGTACTCACATGATTGTCTCCCATTTCATCAATCAAGTCATCATCGTTAAAAACGATTTTATCACCATTCAGTCGGATATTCGACAAAATTTCGTTCTGTTTCATACAATCTGATTTTTAAGGTATATCTCTCTTCCAGCTTCGCTCTTAACAATTGGTAAATAACCACTGCAATATTTTCCGCTGTAGGATTAAGGTTTTTAAATTCCTGGGTATCCAGGTTTAAATTTTTATGATCGAATCGGTTCAGCACCTCTTCTTTAATTAAATCACTTAACAATTTCAGGTCAATCAGGTAGCCCGTCTCCGGATCTATTTCCCCACTCACCTGCACAATCAATTCATAGTTATGACCATGAAAGTTTTCGTTGTTACACAAACCGAATACTGCCTTGTTCCGCTCGGCCGACCAGGCGGGATTATGCAACCTATGGGCAGCATTAAAATGTTCCTTACGGAAGACAGTGATTCTGTTCTTGTTCATATTAAATCCTTCTTGTGCTACGCTGAACTTATATAAGTTTGGTACTGTTTCAGAAGTGTGCTGATCAAGTGTCCAAACGAATTGTTCTGTAAACCTATCCAATTACGTACCATAAACCAAATCCACTGTAAAAGGCAGGAATACGATATAATAACGCTGCCAAAGTTTATTTGTTTAAACTTTATTTAAAATGATTAAACAAATACCCAAAAACAGGCCTGACAGTTTAACAGTTATCCAAAATATTCCACGTAAATACGGGGCGTTTCGTACAACTTAATGCAATGCAGCTGAACAGGAGCAGACAAATGGGGAGCTAATTGCTCCCAGATGGCCATGGCCAGATTCTCTGTACTGCACATTTTTCCTGCCATAAATGGCACATCCATGTTCAGGTTCTTATGGTCTAAATGGTCAATCACATGAATTTTGATGAGCTTACTCAGGGCTTTTACGTCGAACAAAAAGCCGGTATCCGGGTCTGGTGTGCCCTTAATGGTAACATAAAGGTCATAATTGTGTCCGTGCCAGTTTTCATTTGCACATACCCCAAACACCTGCTCATTGCGTTCTTTGCTCCAGGCAGGGTTAAATAATTTATGGGCAGCATTAAAATGTTCTTGTCTGGTCAGGTACACCATTCGCTCAAAATTTTTGCAAAGGTACAAAAATGAAGAAAGTTGCGTGTTTTTCGTCAACTTTACGTTTATGAGAGTCGTTATTACATCAGCAACCACCGGAGAATGGATGCCTGCATTTGTGGGGATCAACGATCTCTACACGGAAAAGAGTCAGCGCATTAAAGTGCAGTTTTATCAGTCCGGGGTGGGATTATTAGCGTCTGCGGTAGCCCTCACCCGACTCGCCATAGAAGAACGCCCCGATTTAATTATTCAGGCAGGCATTGCCGGTAGTTTTCACAAAAAAACAGCCCCCGGAAAAATCGTGGTCATCAACAACGAACAGCTGGGAGATACCGGTGTAATGGAGAAGGGGCATTGGAAAGATATTTTCGATTTAAAACTAGAGAAAAGCAGCTATCATCCCTTTGAAAAAAGAAAGCTGCCCAATCCCTGGTTAAAAACCTACAATGTACTAGGACTGCCGGAAGTAGATGCAATCACTGTGAACCAGATCAGTACCGATCCCTCCCTGATAAAAAAATTAGAAAAAAAATACAGTCCGGTAACAGAGAGCATGGAAGGAGCGGCCCTGCACTATGTAGGAAGAGAAACGGGTATTCCTTTTATACAAATCAGAGCCATCTCTAATTATGTGGGAGAAAGAGACAAGAGCAAATGGCTGATGAAAGAGAGTATTGACCTACTCAACAAAACTCTGCTTCAATACGTTGATAAATTATATCAGTTGAAATAAATCTGAACCGAATAGACTTCCAAACCATCCGAACCTATGAAATTTAATCTGGCATTTTCGCCCTGCCCCAACGATACTTTTATATTCGATGCCTTGGTTAATCAGAAGATTGACACAGAGGGAATCATCTTTGATGTATTCTTAGAAGATGTGCAAACCCTGAATGAATGGGCCATTGCAGGCAAAATGGATTTTTCAAAAATCAGTTATGGAGTATGGAGTAAGGTAAAGGACAATTACAGTTTACTCAACAGTGGCGGTGCATTGGGCAAGGGAGTAGGTCCTTTGTTGATAACCAAACCCGCTAAACTACTGGACTATAGTCCTGAAGCCATCAATGAAATGACAATCGCAATTCCCGGAGAAAATACCACCGCGCATTTGTTGTTCAGCCTGGCGTATCCAAAGGCAAAAAAGAAAGTATTCAAAGTGTTTCATGAAATAGAGAATGCGGTGCTGAATGGAGAAGTAGATGCAGGTGTGATTATTCATGAAAACAGATTTACTTATCAGGCGAAAGGACTTCGAAAAATAATTGACCTGGGAAATTACTGGGAGCAAACCAAGCAATTGCCCATTCCACTGGGCGGTATCATTGCAAAGAAAACCCTGGATCCCGCAATTGTTAACACCGTAGATGGCTTAATTAAAAAAAGCATTGAATACGCATTCAGCAATTATCCTTCCGTGTCAGACTATGTAGTAGCGTATGCGCAGGAAATGAGCCAGGACGTGATGCGGCAGCATATTGACCTTTATGTAAATAACTATTCTTTAGACCTTGGTGAGGATGGGCTTGCTGCGGTGGAAGTACTTACTGCCTGAGGAATTTTATAGCAAGCTACCTGTATATTTTTTTGTCACGGCAATCCCCCTTCGGGATGATTAAATGCTCCAAAAAAAATATACAGGCATCTTTCATATTAAACTGTTTTATGCTTTAATCTGAAATGCAATTGTCAGGAAAATTTCCTCGGGCAGCATTCTTTATCTCACAGCAATCGCCTTAAAGCTCTTAAATACTTGCATAAATACTTGCGCTCAGTTCTAGTTCTAAAAGATATAAGCATGAACGTTTGGAACAGTAGGTCTTTTCTTTCTGAGCATTTAAGACTTCGCAGAAGAATTGCAACGATGAATAGAAATATATACTACCCTAAAACACATTAATAATTGAGTGTCAAGCCCAGGCCGAAGCCCATATCGCTGTCGTAGTGAACCCTCAAGCCGGCATTTTTACCCAGGATATAACTGGTTGAAAACATGTACTCTTTATCAGAGTTGATCATAAAAG
>CALEST010000229.1 GCA_937907555.1 uncultured Sediminibacterium sp. | reverse complement strand
TATGCAAAAAATAGCCATGCCCGGCGTTCCTGGAAAAGAAGTGAATTATGCCACTGTTTTCTGGGATGCAAAATCAAAAGATGTTTACCTTCTGCCCAATAAATTACCCCAGCCCGCTCAGGGAAAACAATACCAGCTTTGGGCAATCGTAGATGGTAAGCCCGTGGACGCCGGCGTTATGGGAGATTGTGCCGGATTGTGTAAAATGAAAAATATACCCGCTGCTTCCATGTTTGCCATTACCCTTGAAAAGGCAGGTGGTAGTTCATCACCCACCTTAAGCGAAATGTATGTTGCAGGAAAGGTTGGTTAGAGTAATGAATTACGGTTATCTTTATTCCGTATTAGACATATGAACGCAAATCAACTTAAAAAAATACTGGGTCTAAAGAAAGCAGTGATTTCACTGGAAAACAAAATCTTTAATCTGGTTTCTTTTCTTGTCTTTATAGCAATGACAATCAGTCTTGCCAGTAATATCATACTGGAGAGAGACTCGCTCTTATTAAGCATGCTATTAAGCATTGCAATGATTTCCTTTTATGTTTTTTACATTTCCCGCTATCAGGAGAAATTTGTTCCGATTGGGTTGGTCTATATTGTTTTCAGTCTTTTGTTTTTTATTCCCATCTGGTTTAGCAACGGGGGTATTGAGGGTCCAACAAAGACTGCATATCTGATGAGTGTGGTTGCTGCCATGATGATTTTGCCGAAGCGTTACCATCTTTTATTCATTATGGTAACAATTGGCATTATCCTGACTTTGTATTGGCTGGAATTACAACACCCCGAATGGTTGGTTAAATACCCGAATGAAAAAACAAAGCATACCGATATCCTGATCAGTACCATTCTGTATCTGCTGATTATTTCCATAAGTGTCAGCTTATACAAGCGAACCTATGACATGGACAGAGATAATCTGATTAAGAAATCCATTGACCTGGAAGAGTCCAGGGAATACCTTTCAGAAACAAAGCAACAGGCAGAAGAAGCTACTAAAGCCAAATCAAGATTTCTGGCCAATATGAGTCATGAAATAAGGACGCCTCTTAACGGTATTATTGGAACAATTGATTTGTTACAGCATACCCCTTTGAATACAGAACAGGAAGAGTTAATGCTTTCTTTAAAATCTAGCAGTACGCATTTGCTGGAAATAGTAAATGATGTCCTGGATATTTCGAAGATTGAGGCTGATAAATTAGAATTGTTTGAAGGGCCTTGCAATCTGGAAAACATCATTCAGCAGGTTACGGCCATTAGCTCTCCCAGATTGATTTCACTGAAAAAAAATATCACTTTAAGTGCTGCTGTACAGCCTGGTGTTGAATCGGAAATCATTGCCGATGAAAGCAGAATTAAACAGGTACTGATTAATCTGGTAGGCAATGCCATCAAATTCACCGAAACAGGAGAAATAAAGCTGGAAGTTAACGCCAATATGATTGATGAATCTTTACAGGAGTTGCATTTTGCAGTAAGTGATACGGGCATTGGCATTAGTGAGGATAATATTCAGTCTCTTTTTATACCATTTACACAAATTGATTCCACCGCTACCCGCAAACACAGTGGCACCGGATTGGGACTTTCTATCTGTAGAAAAATCATTGAAGAAATGGGAGGCAGAATCTGGGTAGAAAGTGAATTGGGAAAGGGCTCAACATTCAGATTTATCATTCCTGTTCAGATTAATTTAGTTAGAAAAAGTCAGCAATCTCAGCAAAGAAATGCAGCGGGTGCCATCAGCGGAGCAGAAATAAAACCATTAAAAATGCTGGTAGCCGAAGACAATAATATGAACCAGTTGCTGGCTACCAAAATGTTTAAAAAGATTGGGTATATCATTGAAATTGCCAACAACGGTAAGGAAGCAGTTGAAATGACAGCTAAATACGATTATGACCTGGTTTTCATGGATATCCATATGCCTGAAATGGATGGTATTGAAGCCACACAGAGAATTCTGAATAGCGGAAGAGCAAAAGTTCCTATCATAATAGCAATGACGGCCAACGCCGTAAAAGAAGCAGAAGCAGAGTACTTACAGCTTGGAATGAAAGACATTGTTACCAAACCATTTACCATTGATCAACTTAGGAAAGTACTGGAAAAATGGACCTCTTAAGGCCATTTTATTCATTCTATTATTTATCGTCAGCTTTATTGTTTTTACTTTGCCCTCGAGTAAAGTACCCAGAATCTATTGGCTTACCATTCCACAATTCGATAAAGTGATTCATGCAGGTATTTTTATTTCACTATGCTCCTCGGCCTACCTATGGCTGGTAAGTATTTTTCCTGATTTTGAAAAAAGAATTGCCATGACGATTGTGCTGATCATGGCACTTTATGGTATTATCATTGAATTTATTCAGGTGAATTTTATAATCGGACGATCTTTTGAACTGTTGGATATTTTGGCCGACCTGGCTGGTTGTCTGATATTTCTTGGATTCAGGTTTTTCATAAAGCGTCTGTAAAAAAGTTGGCCCCTGTGGAAACAGGGGCCTCAACCAAAACTAACTGCTTATGAGAAAAATGTATAGAACTGCTATTCTTTACTTATTATTTCAAACGCTATGCCAAATCAATTTCTTAACTGTTAAGGATTCACTAATCGTACTTGATTAAATAGTAGCGCTTTGTATAATAGACGCAACAATCATGAATCTGTTTAATAAAGAACTGTTAAATGGCAAAAACTAAGCAATCTTAAGATAAGAAATATTTTTAATGAAATCAACAAATTGAATTGAGTATTTTTGAAAATGACCTATTTCAACCTGAATGACAGCCTTAATTTACTTTCTAAACTTACTTTTAAGCGGTTTTGGAACGGTATTCTTGTATATTCCAGTTTCAGGCTTTCAAGATTGTTTTCCAGGCCTATTCAATGGGGAATGCCCGTCACTATCTCATTTGAACCTACCACATCCTGTAATTTAAGGTGCCCGGAATGCCCCAGCGGACTTAGAGAGTTTACCCGGCCTACCGGCATGTTACAGAAGGACTTTTTTCAACAAACCATTGATGATATTGCACCAGAGCTGCTATATCTTATTTTTTATTTCCAGGGAGAGCCCTATTTAAATCCTAATTTCCTGGAAATGGTTCAATATGCAAATAAAAAGGGGATTTATACGGCTACTTCAACCAATGCCCATTACCTGACAGATGAATATGCCAGAAAAACGGTAGAAAGTGGATTGGACAGACTGATTATTTCCATTGATGGAACTACCCAAGATGTTTATCAGCAGTACAGAGTGGGAGGTAAACTCAATAAAGTAATTGAAGGGGCCCGAAATATTGTGAAATGGAAAAAAGAACTCAATAGCAAAACTCCGTTTGTATTTTTTCAGTTCCTGGTAGTAAAACCCAATGAACATCAGATTGAAGAAATAAAAGCATTGGGAAAAGAAATTGGGGTAGATCAGGTAAGATTTAAAACTGCCCAGGTATATAACTATGAAGAAGACCCCAATCAGCTCATCCCCACTATTAATAAATACAGCAGATACAAAAAAGGCAAAGACGGCAAAATAAAGGTCAAAAGTGGCCTCAAAAACTATTGCTGGAAACTCTGGCATGCCAATGTAATAACCTGGGATGGTTTAGTAGTACCCTGTTGTTTCGATAAAGACGCCATGCACCAACTAGGTAACCTGAAAACCCAAAGCTTTAGAGATACCTGGAAAAACAGCAATTATCATCAATTCAGAACAGAAATCCTAAATAGTAGAAAAAATATTGATATCTGTTCAAATTGCAGCGAGGGGCTAAGTGTTTGGGAAGATTAGTGATAATGTTTGTACATTAATTTTTACCTTTAACAACATGGGAATAGATAAAGATATTCAGCAAGAAAATTTCAGAAGTATTTATCAGAAACTATCCATCAACCTGATTTTTTCTACTAACTGGATTACAGAAAAAATCAAAAATATTTTACAGGAAGAAGATATTACACCTCAGCAATACAATATCCTCAGAATTCTGAGAGGTAGTAAAAAACCGCTGAGCACCCTTCAGATAAGAGAAAGAATGCTCGATAAAATGAGTGATACCAGCCGAATTGTAGAACGTCTGGTAAAAAAAGAACTCGTTGAGAAAAAAACCAGCAATATAGACAAGCGACTGGTTGATGTAAGTATTGCTGAATCTGGTCTGGAATTATTAAAAAGACTGGATCAGAAAAATGATGAACTGGATGCAATTCTGCAAAATCTTAGTCCGGAAGAAGCTGCCGGGTTAAGTGATTTACTAGACAAAATGAGAGAGAAGATTTAAGGAGATAACTTATCTTCATAGCATGAAAAACCGGTTCCTGATCCTTCTTATTGCAATCGTATTTAATTTCCACATTGTATTTGCACAAAGTTCACCCAACTATGAATTCAGGGGAGTCTGGATTGCAACGGTAGAAAATATTGACTGGCCATCAAAAAGAAATCTGACAGTTGCAGACCAAAAAGCCAGTTTTATCCGATTGCTTGATCTTCATCAATCCAATGGAATGAATGCGATTGTTATGCAAATCAGACCGGCAGGAGACGCATTTTATCCATCCCAATACGAACCCTGGAGTGAATACCTTACAGGAAAGCAGGGTCTACCTCCCAACCCATACTACGATCCTTTGGAATTCATGATTTCCGAAACACATAAAAGGGGAATGGAATTCCACGCCTGGCTGAATCCATACAGAGCAGTATTTAATGTTTTCAAATCTTCCGTTGCCCCATCACATGTTACGAAAATTCATCCGGACTGGTTTGTGGTATATGGAGACAAAAAATACTTCAATCCGGGACTACCTGAAGTTCGACAACATACAGTAAGAGTGGTGAAGGATTTGCTGAATCGCTACGATCTGGATGCGATTCATATGGATGACTATTTCTATCCTTACAGAATTCCCGGAAAAGAATTTCCTGATCAAAAAACTTTTGAAAAATTTGGAAATGGACTCAGCAAAGATTCCTGGAGAAGAAGCAATTGCGACAGTATTATTGTAGACATACACAGAGCAATCCGTTCAACCAATCCCAGAGTGAAATTTGGAATCAGTCCGTTTGGCGTTTGGAGAAATAAAAGCCAGGATCCAATGGGCAGTGAAACAAAAGCAGGCCAGACCAATTATGATGATTTATATGCCGATATTTTACTTTGGCTAAGCAAGGGATGGATTGACTATGTAACACCTCAGCTCTATTGGGAGCGAGGACACAAACTAGCCGATTATGACGTATTGCTAAAGTGGTGGAACGAACATGGATATGGGAAACATATTTATATAGGACACGGAATATACAGAGGCGGAAGCAATGAGGCATGGAAAGACAAAAATCAGATTCCCGAACAAATAATGGAATTGCGCAAATACCCTACCACCCAGGGTAGTGTTTACTTTAGCAGTAAAACATTTGAAAAAAATCTGAATGGATGGAATGACAGTTTAAGAAATAATTATTACCATCATCCAGCCCTGGTACCACCAATGCCATGGCTGAACAATGATGCGCCTGATCAGCCTGCTATTTCACAAAGTGCCAACAATGCTACCATAGTTTACAATGGGCATCTTAAAATCAGGGGCTTTGGCATTTTCAGTGTGCCGTCAGGAAAAGAAGTCAAATTCATCAATAGTCAATTATTGCAGCTGATTGTAACAGACAAGGAAGCCACCATTGATTTAAACAAGGTTCCGGATGTAAACGGCAGTAAACTTTACATTGCAACCATTGATGTAAACAATAATGTCAGCGCACTAAAAGCATTGAAATAACTATCCGAAAACAACAACGTTATCGGCTCCCGGCCATGCCCCAAACCTTTCCTCTACTGCCTTGTACCGGTGGTTGAATATTTCTTTAAGTTGGCTCTTAACCATGATGAATTGTGCTATATCACCTAAAATCCAGAGGGGTAACTTATAGTGCACAATATCCGTCATTTCCACACCCCCTTCAATTTCCTTGAAATGATGCTGATGATGCCATAAGCTATAAGGACCAAACCGTTGCTCATCCACAAAAAATTTGCGATCGGTCACATGGGTTATTTCAGTCATCCAATATAGTGGAATACCCAGAATAGGTTTTACAGTATATTCAATAATTTGGCCTGAGTACATGGTAGGGCCATGGTGTTTACTGATAATATTAAATCCCAGATTAGAAGGAGTAATTTCTTTCAGATTATCGGGCTTGCTGAAAAATTCCCATGCCTGATCCAGACTGATAGGAATTCTCTGAACGGTTTTGATACTGTAAACTCTTGACATAATATCTTAATAACAGTATTTGCATAAGAAGGTTCATGGTATCTTTATAGAATGATAACCAAAGAAGAACAAAAAGCCTATTTTGAAGAAATATATGCTGCCTTAAATCAGGCTCAAAAACAGGCGGTGGATACGCTGGAGGGACCTGTTATGGTTATTGCAGGACCAGGTACAGGTAAAACACAGATATTAAGCGCCCGTATTGGAAAAATATTGTTGGAAACAGACTCGAATCCTGAAAACATTCTTTGTTTAACCTATACCGATGCAGGAACGGTTGCCATGCGCAAAAGATTAATCCGATTTATTGGTCCGGATGCTTACAAAGTTCATATTCATACTTTTCATTCATTCTGCAATGATATCATTCAGGATAATTTATCGTTGTTCGAGAAATCGTCGTTAGAACCCATTTCTGAATTAGAGAGTATAGAAGTGTTTAAAGAATTGATAGATGGTTTCCCGAAAAATCATCCGTTGAAGCGATACAGAGGGGATGTTTACTTTGAGATAAATAATTTAAAGAGCCTCTTCAGTAATATGAAAAGGGAGGGCTGGAATACAGTAATGATTAATACCGCTATTGATAGCTATCTGCTTGATTTACCGAATAGAGATGAATTTGTTTATCAAAGAGCCTACAAACAATTTAAGAAAGGTGACCTGAAGCAAAACCAGATTGATCTTGTAACAGAAAAAATGGAAAAACTCAGAGCAGCAGTGAATGAGTTTGATCGTTTTATAACGTTGATGAAAAAAAGAAATCGCTATGATTTCGACGATATGATTCTTTGGGTTCTTCAGGCGTTTAAAGAGAATAGATTGTTGCTTGCCAACTATCAGGAGCAATTTCAATATATTTTGGTTGACGAATACCAGGATACCAGCGGGACCCAAAATAGCCTGGTTGAATTATTGATTAGTTATTGGGAGCAGCCCAATGTGTTTGTAGTAGGTGATGACGATCAGAGTATTTATCGTTTTCAGGGGGCGAATATTGAGAACATGGAGAAGTTTGCTGATGCCTATAGCAAGGATTTAAAAACCGTTGTGCTTACAGATAATTATCGTTCTACTCAGCCTATTTTAAATGTAGCAAAAACACTGATAGACAGAAACCAGGAAAGACTGGTTAAAAAAATTCCCGGTCTGAGTAAAGAGTTAACAACAGCCAATCAAGCTTTATTGAATGTAAACGAGCGGCCAAGAATACTGAGCTATCCCAGCGAACACCATGAAATGATTGGCATAACAATGGAGGTAGCTCAACTCATTAAAAATGGTGTTCAACCGGGTAGAATTGGTATCATTTATAAAGAAAATAAATTTGGAGAATCACTCAGTCAATACTTAAGCCTGTATAAAATTCCGGTTTATAGTAAAAGGGATCTGAATATTCTGGACCTGCCCTTAACCAGGAAAATAATATCCATCCTAGACTACCTTTCTTCAGAAACCACAATACCCTTTAGCGAGGACGAATTGCTTTTTGAGATTTTACACTTTAACTGGTTTGGTATTCCATCTATTGAAATAGCCAAACTTTCAGCAACAGTAGCAGATAAAAGACCCAGAATAAGTTTAAGAGCCTTCCTTTCAGATTTAATTAATCAACCTCCAAAGGATTTATTCAGCCAACCTATCCCTGGTCTTCATAAAGCAATCAGTTCTCTTGAGAAGCTAATTGGAGATGTTCCTAACGTAACATTAATTAATCTCTTTGACAATATCATACGGGATGCCGGTATCATTAACTACATTATGCAGCACCCTGAAAAACATGCTTTGCTTCAGGAATTAACTGCATTTTTCAACTATATAAAAGAAGAAACCAATCGAAATCCGTCACTGAGTCTGAACAGACTGGTAGAGTTGATTGATTTAATGCGCAAAGAAAAAATCAGGCTTCCGCTGAAAAAAGTTACCGGTAGTGAAAAGGGAGTAAACCTGATGACTGCACATGGATCAAAGGGTCTTGAATTTGAGTATGTTTTTTTCATGGGTTGCAATGCAACTTATTGGGAAAAAAAGAGAAAACCGGGCGGGGGGTATACTATGCCGGATACCCTTTTTGCTTCTCAGCCAGTAACCAGCGATGAGGAAGAACTAAGAAGACTTTTTTATGTTGCATTAACCAGAGCAGAGAAGCACCTCTATATTTCTTTTAGTCAGTACAGGCTGGATGGTAAACCCATAGAGCCTTCTATGTTCATTGCAGAAATACAGGATCAGAAGGAAGCAGAAATTATTCAGGTTAATCTGGACAATGGAATAGTTAGCGATTTTACTGCTTTACAATATCAGGAATCGGTATTGCCATCTATTGAAAAAGTAGAAGCTGCATTCATTGAACAGGTACTTCAGAAATTTGTAATGAATGTAACGGCACTCAATAATTACCTGAAATGTCCGCTTCAATTCTACTATCAGAATTTAGTAAGAGTTCCTTCCGGCAAATCAGAAGCTACCGAATTTGGTTCAGCCATCCACGAAGCCTTACAAAGATATTTCCAGTACATGCTGGATAAACAGGAGTTCCCATCGAAAGAGTCTCTTGTTAAGTATTTTGAAGAATACATGGTGAAAAACAGAAAAAGCTTTACTCCTGAACAATTTAAAAGAAGAATGGAGTATGGGCAGGAAGTTCTTCAAAACTATCGGGAAGCTTATAATGACAAGTGGAATAAAATAGTAGTGATTGAAAGGAATATCAATAATGTTGTTGTTAACAGTGTACCCTTAAAAGGAAAGTTAGATAAACTGGAGTTCAATGGAAAACTGGTGAATGTAGTAGACTATAAAACCGGAGATATAGAAAAGGCTAAAGACAAAATTTTACCTCCGGATGAAAAGCAACCCAATGGAGGAGACTATTGGAGACAGGCAGTTTTTTATAAAATTCTGGTAGACAATTATGAGCAAAAGGACTGGAAAGTAGTAAGCAGTGAATTTGATTTTGTAGAACCAGACAACAAGAAGAACTACCGAAAAGTAACAGTAAATATCAGCGAACAGGATATTGAGATAGTAAAAAATCAAATTACCAGTGTTTGGGAAAAAATACAGGCTCACGATTTTTATACTGGCTGTGGTAAAGAAGACTGTCACTGGTGTCAGTTTGTTAAATCTAATGAACTCAATGTTTCCTTGTCGGAACTAAATCCGGAGGAGCTGGAAAACAACACGGAAACCTATTAATTTTGTTGAATGCTGATTATGAATCATAGAATAACCTGGATAGCACTGATTATCTCTTTTTTCTTTACATCCTGTGCCAATATTATACCACCCAGTGGTGGAGACAGAGACAGTTTGCCTCCTGTGCTGGTATCTGCACTTCCCAAGGATTCCGCATTAAATGTTTCGCCAAAGCTGATTACACTAACTTTTGATGAATATATTAGTCTTCAGGATGTTAATAGTAACTTGATTGTTTCACCTACGCTGAAAGAAAATCCTATTGTTGACAATAAACTCAAAAATATAACCATTAAATTCAAAGACAGTCTGGAGGCCAATACCACCTACTCGCTGAATTTTGGCAATGCCATTAAAGATGTAAACGAGGGGAATATTCTGAAGAACTTCAGGTTTGTTTTTTCAACTGGCAGTACAATAGACAATTTCAGTTATCGTGGCAAAGTAGTTCTTGCAGAAAAAGGAAGCATTGACTCAACCTTGATTGTAATTCTTCACAACAATACCAGTGACACTGCTATTTATAAAAATAGGCCCAGGTATTTTACCAAAATCAATGGAAAAGGAGTTTTTGAATTCAATAACTTGTCCGGAGGATACTATACTGCTTATGTACTGCCAAATGATTTTTCCAAAAAATACGACGACAGCACCAAACTTTTTGCATTCAGAACTGAGCCCCTGCTGATTAATTCAAATACAATCACCGATACCTTTTACGTATTTGAAGCTTACAAAAGAAAAGCAAGTCAAACTACAGCTGCCACTACTCCAGCTTCAAAGACTGAAACCCGTTTAAAATTCACTAATAATTTAGACAATGGCAATCAGGATTTATTATCTCCGCTGGAATTAAAATTTTTGAAGCCAATTAAAAAAATCGACAGTACTAAACTGGTGTTTACAGATTCAGGCTTCAACCCTGTTAAGCCTTCGAAAATCAGTCTGGATTCAACTAAAACTATTTTGTCTTTGCATTTTCCATGGAAGGAGCAAACCAAATTTAATCTCGTTCTTTTGAAAGATGCTTTGGAAGATACTGCAGGAGCTGGCCTGATAAAATCTGATACCTTAAAATTCACCACTAAGAAAGAAATTGAATACGGTAGTATCAGATTAAGATTCATGAATATCAACTTGCAAAAGAACCCGGTTCTACAGTTTATTCAGGCAGACAAATTAATTGAATCCATCCCACTTAGTTCCAATGAACTCGTAAGAAAATTATTTAAATCGGGCAGTTTTGAAATGAGGATTTTATACGACACCAATAAAAACGGAGTCTGGGATACAGGCGCTTTTGGAAAAGTGAAGCGTCAACCGGAAGTGGTTCAGCTTGTATCTAAACCACTTTCTGTAAGAGCCAACTGGGATAATGAAGTAAATATTGAATTGTAAGCTAACAGGGTTAATAAGGCTTACTTATTCATATTCATAAAATCCTTTTTTGGTTTTTACGCCAAACTGGCCCTGATCAATTTTATTCTTCTGGATCACTGAGGGTCTTAGCCTTTCCGGCTTGCCCAGATCCTCCCAAACAATGGTACTTACGCTGTAATTAATATCCAACCCTATTAAATCCATTAATTTAAAAGGTCCCATTTTAAATCCAGCTGCTTCCAATACTTGATCTGCCTGTTCAAAATGAGTTTGCCCGGATTGCACCAGGTACATGGCTTCCAGATAGTACGGTCTGGCCACTCTGTTTACAATAAATCCTGGAGAATCTTTACAGATTACTGGCTTTTTTTGCATGGATTGCACCAAAGCAACCAGGGTTGCAACGATAGCAGGATCGGTTGCTTTTCCCTGAATAATTTCTACCAGTTTCATCACCGGAGCAGGATTAAAAAAATGCAGCCCAACCAGCTGGCCAGGAAAAGGTATTCCAGCAGCAATGGCATCAATAGATATGGAAGAGGTATTGGAAGCAAGAATAGTATCCGGATTATTTGCTTCAATGAGTTGATTAAACAGATTTATTTTTGCTTCTTTTTTTTCTATGATTGCTTCTATAATCAACTCTCCCTTACAATCAGTCAACTGATTGGTAAATTGAATTTTATTCAGAATTTCCTGAGATTGCTCGCTGGTAATTTTTCCTTTCTCCAGTGATTTTTCCAAATTCTTTTGAATACGTTGCCTGGATGCATGTAAAACAGCCTCATTTAAATCGAATTGTACAACCTGATAGCCGGCAGTAGCAGCTACCTGCGCTATTCCACTCCCCATAGTTCCGGCGCCACAAACCACAATGGTTTCAATTTTTCTGATTTCCATAGAATTGCAAGATACTTACATCTTTTCCACCAATGCTTATCCCCTAAAGTTTTTAGCCGTTTTTGGTCCTAATTTTACAGCATGGCGAATCTTTTACAACAACTGGACTTATTTGGAATGCCCGTGGAAGCGGCTCCAGCAGCAAAGCCCAAAAAGCAGCCCGTTAAAAAAACCGATCCGCCACCAACAGCAGCAATTGCAGCATCTTTTGCTGAATCAGATAATATACCAGTAGCTACTCCAGAGATTTCCCTATCCGAAACTCCACCTGTTATCAGTTCAAAATCTATAGCAGATCCGGTTATCTATGCCAGTAATCAAATTGTTGTAAAAGTAAAAAAAGAAAAACCGGTAAAAACTGTTAAGGTAGCAGGGAAACGCGGAAGGAAGTCCTTTAAAGAAATGGATGCAGGGGTTGATTTAATTGATATCCCAACGGATGAAATGCTGAAACAGAAGTTATATTACTCTATCAGTGAAGTTGCTTCCTGGTTTAAGGTAAATACCTCTTTGCTAAGATATTGGGAAAATGAATTTGACATTCTGCAACCCAGAAAAACCAGAAAAGGAGATCGGTTATTCAGAGTAGAAGACATAAAAAATCTGCAACTGATATACTTGCTACTTAGACAAAGGAAGTTCTCCATTGAAGGAGCAAAAGCCTATCTAAAATCGAATAAAAATAAAATTGATACAGAGACATTGCTGGTTCAGACCCTAGGGAATTTTAAAAAATTTCTACTTGAACTGAAAAGCTCTTTAGACCGCTGATTTATTCGTAACAACAATATCTGTTGACGCACCTGCCATAGGAATCTTCATTGCTTCCATTTGCGCAATAATCTGCAACATATTCTCCTGTCTAACCTGTAAAAATGCCTGCATAGGTTGTTCTGCTGATTGCAGGTACTCTATGTTTACCACATGGGCATTTTTACCTGTGTCCACCAAATGAACAGATATTCCTTCCAACTGCTTCTCAGACAACAAATGATGGATTGCATTAATCAGATCGGTTAGCTGACTGGTGGTAGTCTCCAGTCCAATTTCAATTTTGATTTCTGCTTTTCTATGCGTTCTTAATGAGATATTATCAACAATAGTGTCTACCATTTGCTTATTGGGTACTGAAATATAGGTTTTTTCCAAAGTACGAATACGGGTACTTCTTAATCCTATTTTTTCAATGGTACCCGTGAATCCGTTTACTTTAACCAGGTCTCCGGTATTAAATGGCTTATCAAAGAAAATAATAAAAGAGGCAATCAGGTTTTCTAAACTTTCTCTGGTTGCCAATGCCAAAGCAGCACCCACAATACTTAGCCCCGTTAATACATTGCTGATGTCCTGATTAAAGGAGAATCGCAGAATCATTAAAATTCCAATGATAACCAATATCGCTTTAAAGAAATCCTTGAAAAAGATAATCAGCTGGTTGTCTGTCATATCA
>CALEST010000228.1 GCA_937907555.1 uncultured Sediminibacterium sp. | reverse complement strand
GGTGATTTTCCATTGTTATATGGTCAGAAGTTTACCGCACAACCCGTAGATTTAAGAAATACGGGTATGCGTTATCAGAAAGCCCGCGATAAGTACATTGAAGTAGGTCAGGATAAAAAATATGTTTACAATGCAGAAGATAAAATGGTATTCCCCAGGGTTTGGGACGCCAGTGATGACCAATATCATGCTTATTATTATTCTGCTTTTTTAAATATTCCCAAACTGAAAGACGGAACTTATGAAAGAGCACCCAATCAGGTAGACAACGTGAAGTTCTTTGTTGGCTATCAGGTGTATTGGATGTATTTCCGTTATTTCATGTGGAATTTTTCTGGTAAGCAAAATGATATTCAGGGCGTTTATACCGGAAATGTAAGAGATGGTAACTGGATTACCGGTATTTCATTTGTAGACAATTTAATTTATGGAGATCAGTCGCAGTTGCCTGATTCTCTCAAGAATAATAAGGCCAATAACAAATTATTTGCCCTTCCATTTATTTTGGGGCTTTTAGGATTTGTATACCACAGAAAGAAAAGAGGAGACGATGCGTTCTCCAATTTATTAATGTTTTTCTTCACTGGTTTTGCAATTGTATTGTATCTGAATCAAGCCGGCAACCAGCCACGTGAACGTGACTATGCCTATGTGGGAAGCTTCTATGCTTTTGCTGTTTGGATTGGATTAGGTGTTATGGCTGTTGCTTCTTATATGAAGAAAATACTAAAGCCTGCTATGGCAGCCAGTCTGGCAACCCTTATTTGTCTGTTAGCCGTTCCGGCCTTGATGGCACAACAGGAATGGGACGATCACGACAGAAGCAAAAAAGTATTGGCCAGGGATCTGGCAAAAGATTATCTGGAAAGTTGCGCTCCCAATGCAATCCTCTTTACTTTTGGAGACAATGATACCTATCCTTTATGGTATGCGCAGGAAGTGGAAGGCATCAGACCCGATATTCGTGTAATTAATTATAGCTTATTGGGAATTGACTGGTACATTAATCAGCTTCGCTATAAAGTAAACCAGAGTGATCCCATAGATGTAATCTGGTCTGCTGAACAAATTGAGGGCGGCAAAAGAGATTATGCTTTATACAGACCCAAGCCGAATATTCCGGAAGACCGTTATTATGACTTGTATGATTTAATGAAAAATTATGTAGGGAGTGATGATCCGGTGAATATGGAAGACCGCGGTAATGGAGAGGCGCTGAGTACTTTCCCTGTTCGTAAATTCTCTGTTCCAGTGAATGCTGCTGAAGTGGTGGCTAACAAAACAGTAAACGCAAACGACAGTGTAGTTGCTGAGCTAAGATTCGAATTGCCAAAAGGTTCTATGATGAAGAACGATATGGCAGTTTTAAATATCATTGCAGCCAATAAATGGAAACGTCCAATCTACTTTACCAATCCACAGGTGGATCTTGGCTTTGATGAGTTCCTGAGAAGAGATGGTTTAAGCCATCGTCTGGTTCCGGTTCAGGGTTCTAAAGTAAATACAGACTGGATGATGTCTAAAGCCATGAATGTATTTGTTGCAGGAAATGCCAACGTAAAAGGTGTTTACTTTGATGAAGAAAACAGAAGACACCTGAATAGTATTCGCACAGCTTATACAGAATTGGCTATTGATTTGGCTGCAAAAGGAAGAAAAGAAGAAGCCAGAAAAGTATTGCAGAAAGTAGATCAGCTAATGGATGAAGAAAACTTCCCTTATGGTATGGTGAGCAGAGGAAATATGCATAACAGAAATTCCTTAATGTTCCTGGAAGCCTGCTATATGGCAGAAGACAAAGCAATGATAGAGAAAGTGTCCATGTCTGTAGGAAAGGATTTGCAACAGCAGATCAAATACTACAATTCATTAACCGGCAGAAAAGGGGAAATGATGGAAGATGAAAAACGCATTGCGGAAGGATATATGGAAGGAATGGAGAGAATGAAGTCCGTTTATAATCCGGCTATTCAGATACCCGGTAAGTTGATGGCTCCGCGAGATAGTAGTAAATAAAATAATATACTTTAAAACGTCCCGAATTTTCGGGACGTTTTTTTTATTCTGAGGTAAATGCTTGAACTTAACAGGCGGAAAACTGTTAATTAATACATGATTGGGTACCAGTTTTTTTCCTATAATCCTGCACAGAACGAACAGTCCAAATTCGATCAGCTGTTGCATATCTTTTCGCAACTGTTGGTTTATACCAATGGAAGTGCAGAAGAATCCCTGAGCTGGATGAATGAACTCGACAAACAATACCATTTTACCGATGACGAGTATGGAATGGGCGATTTCATAGAAGATTTAAAAAAGAATGGGTATCTGAAAGAGAACGAGGCCGATGGCAGTTTTCAGATAACCGCCAAGTCCGAACAAACCATTCGCAAGAAAAGCCTGGAAGAAATTTTCGGAAAACTAAAGAAGGCAGATAAGGGCAATCACTCAACCTTTAAGACAGGTCAGGGGGACGAAGCCAGCGCAGATACCCGTCCGTTTCAGTTTGGGGACATGCTAGAACAGATTGATTTTACAGAAAGCATACGAAATGCCCAGATCAACAGGGGAGTTGAATCCTTTTCCATGCAGGAGGATGACTTGCAAATAAGGGAATCGGATTTTAAAACCCAGACTTCCACTGTGCTGATGATTGATATTTCCCATTCCATGATTTTATATGGGGAAGACAGGATTACACCAGCTAAGAAAGTAGCTATGGCGCTTTGTGAACTGATAACCACCCGCTATCCCAAAGACACTATTGATATTGTTGTTTTCGGGAATGATGCCTGGAGTATTGAAATTAAAGACCTGCCTTATTTAACAGTAGGACCTTATCATACCAATACTGTTGCCGGTCTGGAACTGGCCATGGATTTGCTGCGAAGAAGAAAGAATCCGAATAAGCAGATCTTTATGATTACTGATGGTAAACCTACCTGTTTGAAAATTGGGAATCAATATTATAAAAACAGTTTTGGCCTAGATAGAAAAGTAGTGAACCGTTGCATTAATCTGGCCGCACAATGCAAGAAGCTTAAGATTCCCATTACTACTTTTATGATTGCTTCTGATCCCTATCTGCAGCAGTTTGTAGAAGAATTTACAGAAATGAATAATGGTAAAGCCTATTTTGCTTCATTGGATAAACTGGGCTCGTTTATATTCAAGGATTTTGAAAGTGGCAAAAGAAAAAATGTATTCTAAATGAAAAAGAACAAAGTGGTTAAGTATACTGATATTTTTACACTGGGACAGTTAAAAGCCAGTGGTTACCAGTCTAAATCTGTGAAGCAGGAAATCAGGGACAACCTGATTCTGAAAATACGCGATAAAGAGAACCCTTTTGAAGGAATCATCGGTTATGAAGACACTGTTATTCCGGATACAGAAAGAGCAATATTAAGTCAGCACAATATCTTGTTTCTGGGTTTAAGAGGACAGGCTAAAACCAGAATGGCCAGACAGATGACTTCTTTACTTGATGAATATATACCTGTGATTGCAGGCTCAGAAATTAACGATGATCCCTTACAGCCCATGAGCAGGTATGCTCTTGACATCATTGCCGAGCGCGGAGATGAAACACCTATTGAATGGATACACCGCAGTAAACGTTATGGAGAGAAACTGGCTACGCCGGATGTGAGTGTGGCAGATTTAATCGGCGATATTGATCCCATTAAAGCAGCCAATTTAAAATTGAGCTTTTCCGATGAGAAAGTAATCCATTACGGTATCATACCCAGAAGTAATAGAGGGATTTTCGTAATCAATGAATTACCCGATTTACAGGCTCGTATTCAGGTGGCATTATTTAATATTTTACAGGAGGGAGATATTCAGATTCGCGGTTTTAAATTGCGAATGCCGCTGGATATCGTGTTTATTTTCACCGCCAATCCGGAAGATTATACCAATCGGGGAAGTATTGTAACTCCTTTAAAAGACAGGATTGAGAGTCAGATTCTTACCCATTATCCAAAGCAAATTGAAGATTCACTGGCGATTACAGAACAGGAAGCCAATATACTTCCGGTACAGAAAGACAAAATTGCCATCAGTGATTTGGTAAAAAGAATAATTGAGCAGGTAGCATTTGAAGCCAGATCCAATGAATACGTAGACAGAAAGAGTGGTGTAAGCGCAAGACTAACTATTGCAGCTTACGAAAATGCCGTAAGTGCAGCAGAAAGAAGATTGTTGATTAATCAGGAAGATAAAACGCAGGTATGGATCAGTGACCTGGTGGGAATTATTCCCGCTATCACAGGTAAGATAGAACTGGTATATGAAGGAGAGCAGGAGGGGCCCTATCAGGTTGCGGTTAACCTGATAGAAAAATCGATGCGCCAGTTGTTTATTCAGTATTTTCCCAATCCTGAAACGAGCAAAAAAAGAAAGCCAACGGGAAAAAAGTCTACAGAGGAATCACCGGTTGCAGAAAATCCTTATCAGTCCATTACCAGATGGTTTAACAATGGAAACCATCTGGAACTATTAAACGACCTGAACGATCAGCAAAAAATAGAAACCCTTTATCAGGTGGAGGGATTATATGCATTGGTGAAAAAGTATTATCCATTGGCCAATATGCAGGAAAATGCCCTACTCATGGAATTTGTATTGCATGGCTTAGCCGCTTACTCCCTGATCAGCAAAAAATCGATTGATGGCAAAATCAGTTTCAACGATTTAATGGGTAGTATGATGAATTTTGGTCAGCTGGAATCCGACGAGGAAGATGATTTTTAAATCAGTTCCTTCAGTTTGGCAATGACCTGATCAATTTCTGCTCTGGTATTGTGTTTGCTAAAGCTGAAACGAACAGTTACCTGATTCGGATTATTGTTAATGGCCCTTATTACATGTGAACCCTGATCAGCACCGCTGGTACAGGCACTTCCTCCGCTGGCACAGATATTATTGATGTCCAGGTTAAACAGAATCATTTCACTTTTTTCTGTTTTAGGGAAGCTCACACTCAATACTGCATAAAGGGATTTTCCTGTAGGGTCACCGTTAAATGACACACCGGAAATCTGCTTTTGCAATTGCTCCATCATGTACATTTTTAAACCAGTAATGTACTGACTATCGTTTTCGTAATGTGTAGTAGCCAGTTCCAGGGCTTTGGCAAAACCTATAATACCATATAGGTTTTCAGTTCCGGCTCTCATATTTCTTTCCTGGCTGCCTCCGTGAACAAAGGGTTTTATTTTTACATTCTCATTAATGTAGAGCATTCCCACTCCTTTGGGGCCATGAAATTTATGACCAGCACCCGTAATAAAATGAACAGGTGTATTTCTTAAATCAAAAGGGAAATGACCAACCGTTTGAACGGTGTCGCTGTGAAAAATGGCCTGGTATTTTTTACAAAGATTACCTACGGCGTGCAGGTCAATCATATTGCCAATTTCATTGTTGGCATGCATCAGTGTTACCAAACATTTTTCTTCGCTTTCTGCCAGCAGATTTTCCAGGTCTTCCAGGTCTATATGTCCGTTCGGCAGCAATTTTACATAGCTTAAAGCTGCTTCACCATTGTGGTATAAGTATTCAACCGTATGGGTAGTGGCATGGTGTTCAATTTGGGAACTGATGATATGCTTACAACCCAAGTCTCTAACGGAAGCGGTGATGGCTGTATTACTGCTTTCGGTACCACCACTCGTAAAAAAGATTTCAGCAGGATGCGCGTTTAAAATTTTTGCAACGGATTTTCTGGCATTCTCAATGGCCATTCTGGACTCTCTTCCATAAGAGTAAATAGAAGAAGGATTACCAAAATACTTTGTAAGGTAGGGCATCATGGCCTCTAAAACTTCGGGATCCAAAGCGGTGGTGGCTGCATTGTCCAGATAAATTCTTTCCATTGTTTTTGTTTTTATTTTCCTGCTGCTTCTTTAATGTCTTTCATCAATTGTTTGGCAATATTATTGGCAACGGTTTCACTGTTACTTTCCGCATAAATACGAATAATGGGTTCGGTATTACTGCTTCTTAAATGTACCCAATCATTGTCAAATTCAATTTTGAGTCCATCTTCCTCGTTAATGGGATGTTTGCTGTACTTCTCTTTTATCTTATTAAAAATAGAACTCAAATCAACGCCTGCAGTCAGTTCAATTTTATTTTTACTCATAAAATAGTCCGGATAACTATTTCTTAACTGCTTAACAGTTTTTTTCTCTAAAGCCAGATGCGTCAGGAACAAAGCAATTCCAATTAAAGCATCTCTTCCGTAATGCAAGTCAGGAACAATTATGCCTCCGTTTCCTTCTCCGCCAATTACCGCATTCACTGCTTTCATTTTGGTAACCACATTTACTTCGCCAACTGCACTTGCTGTATATTCCCCACCATGCTTGATGGTAATATCTTTCAGTGCACGTGTGCTGCTCATATTGCTTACTGTATTGCCTTTTCTATGCTTTAAAATATAGTCTGCAACTGCCACCAGTGTGTATTCTTCTCCAAATAAACTACCGTCTTCGCAAACAAAACAGAGTCTGTCTACGTCCGGATCTACTGCAATCCCCATAGATGCTTTTTGTTTGGTTACTTCGTTGCAAAGATCTCTTAAATGTTCAGGAAGTGGTTCCGGGTTATGGGCAAACTGTCCGTTTACTTCTGCATTCAGCACCGTATATTTCTTTACACCCAGGGCTTCCAGTAATGCAGGAACAGCTATTGCGCCAGAGCTGTTAATGGCATCAATTACAATGGAGAAATTGGCCGCCTCAATGGCGTCCTTATTTACCAATGGATAGTTAACGCATGCGTCTATATGCTTTTGAAGTAAATCGGTACCCGATGTTGTCGTTCCCAATTCATCTACTTTAGCGTAGCTGAATGCTTCATTCTGTGCAATTTCCAACAATTCTTTCCCTTCTGCACCACTGATGAATTCGCCCTTCTCGTTTAGTAGTTTTAAGGCATTCCATTCTTTGGGATTGTGACTGGCGGTTAATATAATCCCACCGACAGCTTTTTCCATCACCACTGCCATTTCAACGGTAGGAGTGGTACTTAAGCCAAGATCAACCACATCAAACCCTAAGGCGATCAGTGTATTGGAAACCAGTCCCTGCACCATTGAACCGCTGATTCTGCCATCCCTGCCAATCACTATTTTCTTATTGGAAGGATGGGCATTTTTTAACATGGTGCCATAGGCAGATGTGAACTTTACAATATCAAGTGGGCTGAGTGTATCTCCCGGTTGTCCTCCAATTGTACCTCTGATGCCCGAAATGCTCTTTATTAGTGCCATAATATATCTCTTAAAACGGCCGCGAATATAATTCAAATTTTTTGTATGGCTTGGTGCACTAACTTTGCCGTTTAAACATCAATATGGCAGACAAAGCGTGGTTCAAAGATTGGTTCAATTCGCCATACTATCATTTGTTATATCAGCACAGAGATGAGGCAGAGGCAGAACAGTTTATCAGAACATTAATCGCCTATTTAAACCCGTCTGTGGGTTCGAGGGTACTTGATATTGCCTGTGGAAAAGGAAGACATAGTCTGGTGCTGGCCAATCTTGGTTTTGATGTAACTGGCATAGATCTTTCAGAAGCTTCTATAGAAGAGGCCAAAGCAGCAGAATCTGAACAACTTCATTTTTATCAGCATGATATGCGGAAATTATTTCGCATCAATTACTTCGATTTTGCCTTTAATTTTTTCACCAGTTTTGGATATTTCAAAAATAGAAGGGAACACGATAATGCTATACGCATGATGGCAGACAGCGTAAAAGTAGGAGGTAAACTGGTTATTGATTATATGAATGTTCACTATGTTGAACAACAGCTGGTTCCCAGTTCACAAGTTGAAGTAAATGATGTAAGGTTTCATATAACCAAATGGCAAACAGAAACCCATTTTCTGAAACAGATTCAGATAACCGATAAGGATCATTTACAGCCCATGCATCTGTATACAGAAAAAGTAGCCAAATTTACTTTAGGCGATTTTACAGAAATGCTGAGTTATCATCATATGCAGGTTACCGAAGTCTTTGGAGACTACCAGCTGGGTAATTATGATGTGAAGCATTCCCCGAGAATGGTAATGGTTGCCCGGAAGTTAAAGTAAGTTTCTAGAGATTAAAACCCAGGTAACGAATCAGGCTTTCCGGTAGTTTAGGAAGCTTTCTCCTTTCAATTAAATAAGTGGAAAGGCCAGACAAGTCTCTGTACACATAGTGCTTGTTCAAAGCGCCTTCCAGATAGCCCGCTCCGGAAGTATTTCCTGTTCCAACCCGCATACCTATCATTCTTCTTACCATGATTAAGTGTTTATGCCTCCAGTTGCTCATTAAGTGATCAATTTCAATCAATGCATCCAATATCTGATAAGAAGTCTGAAAAACGGGGAAGTCTCTGTAGAGCATGATGAACAAGGCAGAACGCATGGCTGCAGAACTGAAACTGGTACTGAGCAATTCTTTTTGTTCAGTGCTCAGGTCTGAAGGATACAATTGAAAGAAGATAGCATCAAAATCTACCGATTTATTTTTCTCTCTTTCCGAAAGTCCATTTACATAGATGTTGCGATATTCCTTCCAGAAAGGGTGATTTTCCGGAAGACTTTCACTGGTCTCTTCCCAGTAAGTAGGGTTAAAGAAAGGCATCCTTTCCAGCCAGTCATTTACCAGTTGGAGTAGATTTTTATTTTCTTCGGTTTGATTGATGTCCTGAAAATCCTTTTGGGTGAATCCCCCTTCATTGGTTCTTTTATAATAATCTTTCTGATGTCTTTTTTCCAGGACCAATCCCAGTCTGGCTTCAATTAAACGGAACTG
>CALEST010000227.1 GCA_937907555.1 uncultured Sediminibacterium sp. | reverse complement strand
TCAATTGAATCTGCATGGTCATATGGTGGCTATTATGGCATTGATGGAATCTCCGGCAATTATCGTTGGCTTATTATTAATTAATTTTTTCAATACTGAAGGATCGGATACAATTAAAAAGAGAGAAGTATTTAAGCATTCCTTTACAAATGGATCGGTATTGCTTATTCTGGGTAGTTTATTTATCGGTTTGGTTGCAGATGCCAAGCAAGCAGAGGGTATTAAGCCTTTTACCAATGATTTATTCAAAGGTTTTCTGGCCATTTTCCTTTTGGATATGGGCATCACAAGTGGTAAAAAACTAAAAGCTTTCTTTTCTTTTGGGTTGTTCCCTTTTTTGTTTGCCTTTTTAATACCGTTGATAAACGGAGTGATATTTGCATATCTAAGTTCTATGGTTACGTCGGATATCAGTAACCGGTTTGTAATTGCAATTTTAGCAGCAAGTGCCTCTTATATAGCTGTCCCTGCTGCTATGAAAATTTCCGTTCCTAAGGCAAATCCGGGTTTATTTCTGCCAATGGCATTAGCTGTTACCTTCCCTGTAAATATCACCATAGGAATGCCCTTGTATTTTTTTGTTGTACAACACACTTGACAAAATCATTTGGTATGGCTATATTTAGTAAAAGATTGATATGAAAAATAAGATACTAAATGTGCTATCCATTTTAACAGCTTTACTTTTTCTGAATGGTGGGCTTAATAAGCTATTCAATTATATTCCGGTTCCTCAGGATTTACCGCCAGCTCTGGTTGCTGATAATGCTGCATTTATGGAAATAGAGTGGTTGATGCCTTTAGTTGCTATTGTAGAAATTTTGGGTGGATTGCTTTTGATATTCAGAAAGACAAGAGCAATTGGCGTCTTGGTAATTTTTCCAATCATGTGTGGTATTGTTCTGATTCATGCAACTGTTGCGCCAAGTGGCTTGCCGCTTGCAATTGGCTTGTCGCTTATATTGGGATGGATCATGATTGATAATAAAAATAAATATTTGTCTTTACTAGACTGATTTATAGTTTACAAGAAATCATCTTTTTTCACATATTTTAAATTGGCACAATATTGGCTTTAGAGTTGAGACTTTTCTGTTTTAACTCAAAACTAGCCATATGATTACTGTAATTATTCCAACGTTAAATGAAGAAGAGACTATTCAAAGCGTAATTCAATTTGCATGGTCACAACCCAATGTAACAGAAGTGGTAGTAGTAGATGATAAGTCTATTGACGCAACCGTTGCTATTGCTGTAGCAAATGGCGCAAAAGTAATAACCAGTACAAAACTGGGTAAGGGTTCTTCAATGAAAGATGGGGTATTGTTTGCTTCTAATCCTATTGTTGCATTTCTAGATGGGGATATAGATCCTTATCCTCATTATACCATTAAATTATTGACTGATCCCATTTTAAATGGAGAAGTGGATTTTGTAAAATCCTCCTTCAGCCGAAATGCCGGCAGGGTAACTGAATTGGCTGCCAAACCTCTGTTAAGTATTTTCTTTCCTGAATTATTAAAGTTCAGTCAACCGCTTAGCGGAATGATTGCTGGTAAAAAAAACCTTTTGGAGCAACTGGATTTTCGGGAGGATTATGGGGTGGATATTGGTATTCTGATAGATATGTATCTGATGAATGCCAAAATGAAAGAAGTAGAGATTGGGTATATAGAGAATAAAAGTAAGCCCTGGCAGGCATTGGGAAAAATGAGTAAAGAAGTGGCTCAGACAATCATTCTTAAGGCTGCAAACTCGAATAATCCCAGGTATAATTTTGAAGAACTGGGTGTACTTAATGAAATCAGAACACAAATGGAACTGGCTTTAAGTACCAATCTAGACGCTATGGAAAAATTGATTGTGTTTGATATGGACAATACTTTGCTGAGAGGCCGGTTTATAGATGCCTGCGCTGAAAGGTTCAATTTCAAAACTTCACTGATGAATATCCGGTCTTCTGAGAGTAATCCAATTTTACTAACTAAACATATTGCCACTCTTTTAAAAGGGAAGACTCATCAGGAATTAATTGAGATTGCAGATCATATACCTATTGTTGAAGGAACAGCTGAAATAATTAAAGAATTAAAAAGCAGGGGATATATTATCGGGATAATCTCTGATAGTTATGATTGTATTACCCATCATATAAAAAATAAATTGGGAATGGATTTTTCCTTATCCAATGAACTTGAATTTTCAAAAGGTATTTGTACAGGA
>CALEST010000226.1 GCA_937907555.1 uncultured Sediminibacterium sp. | reverse complement strand
AGTTACAATAATTTTTTCTAGCCAGCCCATGCGATCAATATGTTGGGTATGGTACCAGAACTGTGCAAATAAATGCAGGGGGACAACCACTGCGATAATCTGAGTGGGTACTCCGAGTAATGCTGCTGGCAGCAGAAAAATGGTAAATAATCTTACAAAGGTTGAAATACTTTGACGAAGCGCGCATGCCAGATTAAAGTCTTCGCTACTATGATGAATAATATGGGCATTCCAGAAAAAATTAAACTCATGATCAATCCGGTGCACCAGATAGCCTGTTAAATCCAAGGCTAAAAAAGCAATGATATAAAGCCATATAGAAGATTCAATATGAAAGATGGCCCAATGGGTTACCATCCAGTTATAACTAAGCACTGCAACGCTTAAACCCAATACATCTTTTATAGTATTGGTAATACCAGAGGTTAAACTGGAAACCATATCCATAGTGCGGATGGTATCATTTCCTTTACGAATTCCCCACCATTTCTCCAGTAAAATTAACACTAAAAATGCTGGCATTGCAATGAGCAATATTTTTCCGTAAGTTTCCATATTAATTGTCTCAAAATTATACCCAAGTTAAATGAAAGTAACGATAATAGGAGGTGGAATTATTGGATTGAGCAGCGCCTGGTTTTTAAATGAAGCAGGTCATGAAGTCACCGTTATTGACCGGACAGATATGTTAAATAATTGCTCTTACGGGAATGCGGGATATGTTTGTCCCAGCCACTTTGTGCCCTTGGCTACACCGGGAATTGTTCAGCAAGGTTTAAAGTGGATGTGGAATCCGGAAAGCCCTTTTTACGTTCAGCCAAGAGCAGACTGGTCGCTGATACAATGGGGTTGGAAGTTCATGCAAATGGCGAATGAAAAACAAGTAGAAGCAGCGGCGGTTCCTTTGCGTGATATTGCACTACTAAGCAAATACTGGTATGAACAATGGGACAGGTTACCCGATTTTTCATTTGCCTATGAGCAAAAGGGCTTACTGGAAATATTTAAGACGGAAAAAGGCAAAGAAAAGTGTTCCCTTTTGTGTGACAAAGCCCAGGCATTGGGACTATCTGATACGGTTATGCTGAATCGTTCACAGTTGCAGGAATTAGAATCACATACCTCTCTGGATGCCCTGGGTGCTTTGTATTTTAAATGTGATGCACATTTATATCCTAATCAGCTCATGCAGCAATTGTTAAACCTGCTTAATGCAAAGGGAGTAAAACTGGTTAAAAACGAAGCAGTAACCGGATATGAAACTGCTGGTAAAAAAATTATCAGAGTAAAAACAGAGAAAGGAAATTATCAAACGGATGAAGTGGTTTTGGCTTCTGGGTCTTGGAGCAGAGAGCTGGCAAAGCAATTAAACATGAATCTTTTATTAATGCCAGGAAGAGGGTATTCAGTTACGCTGGAAAATTCCCCTTATCGCATTAATCATCCAAGTGTATTGGTAGAGGGAAGGGTGGCATTGACGCCTATGGACGGCAATAAGATCCGATTTGGAGGCACTATGGAAATTACTTCAACCAATACGCCACCCAGAATGAATCGGGTAAAAGGAATACTGACTGCTGTGCAATCTGTGTATACCGATTTTAAAATAGACATGCCACCTGTAGAAAAAATCTGGTACGGTTACAGGCCATGCTCTGCGGACGGACTCCCGTATATTGGAAGAACCCGAACTTGGGATAATCTTACTTTTGCAACTGGACATTCAATGATTGGACTGAGCCTTGGTGCAGGAACCGGAAAGTTGGTGAGTGAGATCATTAACGGAAATTCAACGAGTATGGATATAACTCCATTTAGTCCTGACCGATTTGCTTAAAACATTTGTATTTTTACCTCAGATATGGATTGTAGCACGACGTATTTGCCATTTGAGAGTACTGGTTATTTTTCAAAGATTGTAGAGGACTATCTTCAACAACACGAAAATATCAAACCCTTTTATTTGCATGAGCCCAATTGGAATGGAATTGAAACCTCTATGGCATCAAGGGACAGGCATCCAATAAATAGGTGTGTACTTGCTGAAGTTTTACAAGAACAATATGTGGGGCAGGAAAATACGGAAGCTGTTCTAAGAAATATTTCATTGCTTAAAGAGTCGTCTACCTATACGATCACAACTGCGCATCAACCGAATTTATTTACTGGCCCCATGTATTTTGTTTACAAAATACTCCATGTAATAAAGCTATCAGCAACACTTTCAGAAAAATATCCTGATAAAAACTTTGTTCCTGTTTTTTACATGGGAAGTGAAGATGCGGATTTGGATGAGCTTGGGTTTGTTAATATTGAAGGTGCCCGATGGAGCTGGGATACCAAACAATCTGGAGCAGTTGGAAGAATGAATGTGGACAAGCAATTGCTTTCTTTAATTGAATCCATTGCAGGTCAATTAGGTGTTTTACCAAATGGAAATGAATGGGTGCATTTATTGCGAAAATGTTACACTAACGGAAAATCCATTCAGGAAGCAACTTTATCTCTTGTACACGCTTTATTTGGACAGTATGGGCTGGTTGTTTTAATTCCAGATCAACCTGCATTAAAAAAGTTGTTTGCTCCTGTGATGGCAAAAGAATTGAAAGAGCAATTTTCTCACAAAGCGGTAACCGCTACCATTCAGGGTTTGGAACAATATTATAAAGTGCAAGCTGCAGGAAGACCCATCAATCTGTTTTATCTAATTGATGATAAAAGAGAACGTATAGAAAAGGAGGGCGATATTTTTACTGTTCCAACTATCGGATTGCGGTTTACGGAACAGGAGATCATGCATGAACTGGATGCTCATCCTGAACGCTTTAGTCCAAATGTTATTTTACGCGGAGCATTTCAGGAAACCATTTTGCCTAATATCATCTTTGTTGGTGGGGGAGGTGAGCTGGCTTACTGGCTGGAATTGAAAACCGTTTTTGAAAAAGCGGGTGTAGCCTATCCTTTGCTAATGCTGCGAAATTCGTTTTCAATTGCTTCTGCCAAGCTATCTCAAAAGCAGTTGAGTCTGCAGTTAACAGATGCAGATTTATTTCTTCCAGAGCATCAGTTGATAAGTCAATATGTAGAGCAGCATTCTGAATATCAGCTTCATTTAAATAAGGAAAAAGAGATATTGAAGGCTTATTATGATCAGTTGAATAAAACGGCATCACTGATAGATCCTACTTTGAAGGATCATATTAATGCGTTGTCTCATCAAGCATTGAAAAAAGTGGATGAACTAGAGAAAAAAATGAAACGGGCAGAAAAAAGAAACTTCTCTACAGCAGCCCATCAAATACAAAGCATTAAACAAGCTTTATTCCCGGGCAATAGCTTACAAGAAAGGCAAGAGAACTTGGCTTCTTTCTACGCAAGATATGGCCCTGAGATAATTGATATGATTTATCAGGCATCGGGTGATTTGAGCCCTGCCTTCGGATTAATAAAAATCCAATCCTAACAGGATTGGATTTTGGTAAGCTAATTCAATAAATGTCTTTTTATTAATTCCGATCGATTATTTATTTCCGCCAGGTTTTTTAACCGGAGGAGGCAAAACTGCTTTGGGCTTTTCTGCAGTTTTGGGTTGATTATTGGCGGGTGATGTTGGAGGGGTTGCTGGTTTCTTATTGTCGATAATTAAATCTGATTCTGCACCTAGTTCTTCAGCTTTAATGTTCTTAGGAATTTCATAGTCTTCTGAAGTACCTGCACCCATATCTTCTCCTTCCCCTCCCAATATCTGGTTGGTACCATTAATATAATCAATAATAATATCGTTGCTCATTACTTCTGGTTTAATAAAGCTCAGTTTGGTGTCGATACCACAGTTAGGGTCTGCCGCAGCTTTGTTAAAAAAGTAAGCCCAAATTGGCATGGCGGCACGACCACCTTCCCCGTTCTTACTGTTGAAGCGAATAAAACGATCATCACAACCAACCCAGCCACCCGCTAAGTATTGAGGGGTATAGCCCATAAACCAAGCATCACTATTATTGTTAGTGGTTCCTGTTTTTCCTGCCATCTGTAATCCCGCAGGTAATCCATAGCCCCAGATACCAATACCCGTACCATTGGTTAAAACACCCTGCATCATTTTAATTACAGAGTATGCTGTTACATCATTAATCACTTCTTTTCTTTGTGGGGTAAATGTGGCCAATACATTGCCGTTACGATCTTCAATTCTAGTTATGTACATGGGCTTAGCATTGAAGCCTCTTCCAGGGAACATACTGTATGCCTGCATCATTTCAATTAGAGAAATTTCGCAAGCCCCAAGGGCAATGGAAGGATAGGGGTCTATCTTGGTTTTGAGTTCACATTTTTCTAAAAATTCAACGAATCTTTTGGCTCCATTATTAGCCGTATTATCCAGCTGCTTCATAATATAGGCGGAAGCACAGTTTCGGGATTTTGCCAAAGCAATAGCCATAGGAATGGTGGCTCCGGTACAGGTTTTGGAAGTTGCAGGTACCAGTCCGTACTGACCAAAGTTTTGCTGAATATCCTGAACAGGAGAATTAGGATTGAGTCCGGCTTCTTCAATAGCCAGGCTGTACAACAAGGGCTTAATGGTACTACCTACCTGTCTCTTGGT
>CALEST010000225.1 GCA_937907555.1 uncultured Sediminibacterium sp. | reverse complement strand
GGTAAGTTCCTGGATGAAATCTTTCTCTGATGGCAGCAGCCTTACCAAGAGCTTCCAGATTTCTGCGGGTATGGAATACAATTACAACAACCAGTTTAAACTGCGTGCAGGCTATTTCTATGAAGACAGAACCCGTGGCAATCGCCGCTACTTCACGGCGGGTGCGGGTTTCAACGCCAAGTTCATGGAGATCAACGTGTCTTACCTAGTGCCTTCCGGCTCTGGGGTTACGCGTAATCCACTTTCGAATACTTTGCGTTTGGGATTGGTATTCAACTTGAGCAACGATGAATTCTAATACTTAAATGGATGTCTGATAAATCCTAATATCTCTCTGGATTCTGTAAACAAATCCACCAGTTGGTAGCAAATTAAAAATAACAAGGGATAAAAATACTGCGGCTTTTGATCGGCAAACTGTTCGATGAAAGCCGCAACTTTTTTTACAGGCTTCAACTGTTGGAAAATCCACAAAGTGATCATTCCTACAATAGCTCCCGACAGCAAATCTGTGAAATAATGTAAGCCTAAGTATAGTCGAGGCAATAAAATGAAGACCAGGATATAGCCAATCATCCAGTAACCCATTTTTCTATTACACAACAACACACCAATCCCAAGTACCGTAAATAAAGTAGCATGATCACTGGGAAAAGAACTGATGGCATTATTCCACCAGTGATCTACTTCTACTGGTTCATTAAAAAGAATATCTGTATCCGTATAAGGACGCGCCCTGAATGGCAAGGTTAAAGACAAAATAATGGTGGCCACTTCAGCCACAAAAGAAGCCATAAAAGTAACAATCAGCTGTTTTCGGTAGCTCTTTTCCTGGAACCACAGTAAATAAAACACAGCCAGTACCACTCCCCCCTTCAATAATTTATTCTCCGCCAACATATAGGTGAAATGATCGAAATAGGGAGAAAGATGTGCAAATTGGTTTAGGAAAAGGGTGATGATTTTATCAATAGCAAAGGGGGGCATGCTGGAATTGTTTTAATAAATATGAAGTAAACGTTTTATTTATAAAAAATGTATACCATTTTCAGCGTTTTTTATATTAAATAACCAATAATATGTTTAAAATAAATTGAGTTTCTTTATTAGGAAACCTTATTTTTGAGTAAATTGACAAAATGAAAAGGGTTTCATTGGATTCAATGATTGACAAGCATATAGGGAAAATCGGAACTGAATCAAGAAATAACTTTGAGCAAGAATTAAAACTTGAGTTGCTAGGCTATGCAATAAAAGAAGCAAGGCTTCACCACAACCTAACACAAGAGCAATTAGGAAAATTAGTTGGTGTTCAAAAAGCGCAGATTTCTAAACTAGAAAATAACTTTACAAATGCCAGATTTGATACTGTTTTAAAAGTATTTAATGCATTAGATGCAAAAGTTAATTTTAAAGTTAAACTTTCCAATAAAAAGCTTTCTATAGGCTAGTTATTAGTCTATTAAAAAGGTTAGAAATATTATCAGTTGTTATTAAAGGGAATTGTTGTTTATTAAATTTAATCTGTGAAAAGTAATACACCATTTCAACTTGATTTTGTCATTGATAAATTAACAAACTCAATACAAAATACAATCTCGGGGGACAGTTTTGCTACTGAAGTTCTCAGGTTGACCAATTCTGATTTAAAACAGATTAATAAGACGAATGGATGGAATTTTAATTGGAAATCTGAACTCAGAGATAATTCTAAAGATCTTTTTAAGTTAACTATAACAAATAACCCAAATATCATCCAAGGCTTATTGAGTATTTCAATTGAACAGGATCATGTATATATGCATCTCCTTGAAAATGCCCCCTTCAATATTGGGAAGAACAAACTTTATGAAGGTGTTCCAGGAAACTTAGTAGCACATGCTTGTAAAGTATCTTTCCAACAAGGGCACAATGGATTTGTAGCATTTACAGCTAAAACAAGATTGATTGAACACTATGAAAAAACATTAGGTGCATACACAATTGGTGGACATAGGATGATTATTGCAACAGATGCAGCAAAAATATTAGTAGATAAATACTTCAAATCTTAATACTATGGGACATATTAAAGAACCCAAAGGAGTTAATCTTATTATTGAAAGTGAACCTTTAACAGATAAGGCAAGAAAAGAAATTAGTGCTTTTATAAGTAGATACAAATTATCTACAAAAAAAAGAAAAGTAAAAATTGTAAAATCAATTAAGAAATCAAAACTGAGTCACTCAATTACATGAGTATAAAAGAGATTTATAAAATTTATCAGCAACATCCTTCTATTCAAACCGATACCCGGAAGTTGAAAGAGGGTGATTTTTTTGTAGCCCTGAAGGGTCCAAAATTCAATGGTAACCAATTCGCATTGCAGGCATTGGACAATGGAGCTGTATATGCCCTGATTGATGAAATGCCTTCTGAAAGCGAATTACAGGCCTCAGAATTGTCGGAGCCGGGTATTTCAAAGCGGCTCCTCCTCGTTGACGATGCCTTAACAACCTTACAGCAACTGGCAAAATACCATCGCGAGCAGTTGAATATTCCTTTTATTGCCATTACAGGCAGCAACGGTAAAACCACCAGCAAGGAATTGATTTATGCGGTGCTGGCTTCACATTTTAAAACCTATACCACACAGGGAAATTTAAACAATCATATTGGCGTACCGCTTACCTTATTGAGCATTCACAAAGATGCGGAAATGGCCGTGATTGAAATGGGCGCCAATCACCAGAAAGAGATTGAAAGTTATTGTGCTTATACTTTGCCTACGCATGGCGTCATTACCAATTGTGGCAAAGCCCATTTGGAAGGTTTCGGAGGGATTGAAGGCGTAAGAAAAGGCAAGGGCGAACTCTATCAATTTTTGCGGGATCATAACGGTACCGCTTTTGTATACGCCGACTACGATTACCTGCAACCCATGAGTGCAGGCATTGCCAATATTGTACAATACGGTCACAACAAGGGTTTGGTGCAGGGGAGGATTGAAGCTTCCGAACCATTTTTGACGGTGGCAGTTACCGCGGGGCTGGACTCAGCTGACGCAGGCACCGACAGTTCATCCACAGCACCGCAAGAGAATTCAACACCAACTCAAAATAATCCCATCATAGTTAGAAGTCAGCTGGTTGGCGATTATAACTTGCCAAACATTCTCTGTGCTTTAACCATTGGCAAATTCTTCGGCGTACCGACAGATAAAATGATCAAAGCCATTGAAGATTACGCTCCTTCTAATTCACGCTCGCAATTAATTGAGCAAGGAACCAATCATATTATTCTGGATGCCTATAATGCTAACCCCAGTAGCATGAAAGTAGCCATTGAAAACTTTGCCCGCATTCATGCCAATCGAAAGATTTTATTATTAGGCGGTATGATGGAACTGGGTGCAGAAAGCATAGCCGAACACAAGGCCCTGGTAGAACTCATTGCCTCACTTGGTTTTAAGGAAGTGGTATTGGTAGGCGGCGACTTTATCTACACAAAAGACTTGTTCACCCAATACAACAATGCCAACTTCATTTATAAAGACAATGCTTTAGAAGCCCGTGATTGGTTACTGCAAGCCAATCCACAGAACAGCTATATACTCGTGAAAGGCTCTCGTTCTATGAAAATGGAGCAGGTGCTGGGATAGTTACCAATTCGCAAACTGATCCTTATTAATACGCTCCGGAGCTTTTAAAGGCTTGTTCTTCCAGTTGGGTTCGTATTTAACAAACCAGCTTAACCAGAGGCTTCTGGCCAGTCGCATCAAAACAGGTTGTAATAAAAACAGGATGGCAATATTGGTACCCAGCCAGTAAAAAATGCGGTTATCATCAATATCGAAAGTCATGCCGATTAATACTTTCCAGGCAACAAATGTACTCACGGTTAAAGCAACAGAAAGGGCATAGCTAACATAGCCCGTACCATAGTAAAATCCAACTTCAATTTCAGTAGGCTGGTGACAAACCGGACAGGTTTCGTGCATTTCTGTAGCACTCCCCTTAAGTCCATACGCAGAATTTCGAACGAATAATTCTCCTTCCCGGCACCTTGGGCACTTATTGGATAGGGCACTTACTAGATAGGTTTTCTTAAGATCCATAAACTGCTATTTTGGGGCGCGGTGCGCCCGCATTACTTCGCACACCCTTGTGACGCGCTGCAGCAAATATTTTGATGTTTGCACAGCAAAGATACCGAAATTATCCTAAGGACTTGTGTAACAAAAGTTGAATAAGTATTTATACGCATAATTTAATTTTATGCGCATTATTATATTTTTGTTTATATTTACCTAATGAAAGCCAGATTAAATATAACCATTGACAATGCAGTTTTGGAAGATGCAAAAGCATATGCGACTAAACAAAATAGAAGTGTATCTGACCTGGTTGAAACTTATTTTAAAAAAATAACAAAACCAGCGAAACGAAAATCCATACTAGACTTGGTTGAAAAATTAGAAAAACCAGATATTCCACAAGATGCAGACTTAAAAGAACTATATTATAAAGAAAACGCAAAGAAATATGGCTTCTAAAGTATTTCTTGATGCAAATATCTTGTTAGATATCACAATGAAAAGAGCGGACTTTGCTCAATCTGGGAAAATAGTTTCATTAGCAGTAGAGGGAACAATAGAAGCATTCATTACGCCCTCAATTGTACATACATTAGGTTATTGGCTTACGAAGGCATTTGGGAGTGCGAAAGCCAAAGAACTAATACTTACTATCCTTACAGATGTTACTGTCATAGATATACCACATGAAATTGTGGTAAATGCACTGCATTCTAAACTAACTGATATAGAAGATGCATTGCAATACTTTACAGCGATGCACTACAATATAGACTACTTTATCTCTAGAGATAAAAATTTGCAAAAACAAAGCAGTCCTACCTTACCCGTTTATACCCCTAAAGAATTCTTAGAAGAAATTTCATAACTCCAACAGGTTTAAAAATTCGCTTCTTACGTATAAATACACATACAAAAGCTTTTATCAGTATTAACTTTCTTCTCCAATAGATATCAATAAAAGAATTTAGGGGGGTAAAATGATCCTTGCGAATTGGGAAAATGTCTCAAAAGATATACCAATCGAATATGTTCACAAGAATTGAACCTTTAAAATGGTAGCAAATAAACCCTGTGATATACTATTGATATATTTTTTGTCAAATTTTCAAAAAGGAAACATAAGTGTCCATGGCTAGATTTAAACCCGACTTCGAAGAAGTATCCCCATCTAAGATGATTCCAGTTTCACTGAAACTAAATCCAACTGTATTTGACAATATGGAAGCCGTTAGAGAGCGGCTAAAAATTAACAGAAACAATTACATTAATCTCGCCATTGACGCTTTCAATCATTACCAGCGTTATAAAATGGTCAAAGAACAAATTGCATTCGAAAACTTTGAAACTACCCCCTATTATAGATTTATTATAAAGGAATTGGAGGAGCTAAATACGATTACGCTAACACAGGAGTTCTAAAAAAAAGTATATGAAAACCTACGAGTGGCCTAACATAATTACATGAATACTAAAAACCCTGTATCTGCCTTAGTCTGCCCCTTATCTAAAATGTTCACGCCGCGTTGCTTTGTATTGCGAATGAGTACATATGTTTACGATTTTGGAGAATTCACTGTTCTTATAGACCAAGTAACCGCTATAAATACCGAGGCACTGATAAAAAAAGTAGGTGAATTAGACTTTGAAGAAAAAAGGAAACTTAGGCGAAACTTAGCCCTGGTTATGGGCTTTATGATTTAGAACTGCTTGCTTAATTCACCTCTGCTACCGGCTTCTTAGACATTGGCTTAAGCTTATTTAGCATTGCCGCAATTTCTGCATTGACAGGAACGTAGTAAAATCCGCCATCTTTTATAAAGTAGAGGAACCTACAGTTTTCATTGTTGCTAGCACCAGCTTTGGCATTACCTCCAGTATTAAAATAAACCGTCTTCAACTCCTGGTCCCCTTTAAAGAAAAACAACTTCCCTTCTGAACGGCAATTCATTACTTCAGTACGCAAAACAAAAAGCTTGTCCAGATTTTGCAGTAAGGGATTTAAAATGGCGGTATCACTTGAATTATAATGCTTGAAAAAGCGTGTGTATCTCAATGAGTCTTTTCCGTACGGATCTGTGAAGAATAAAATTTGCACACTGTCCGCTCCGCGTAGACCAGCTATATCCGCTGCTGTTTGGGTTTTTACTTGTGTTGAATTAAGTTGAAGCGATTTTGCAGCTTCGCTGGAAATGCCGTTAGAATCTGTAACTGTTCCGTTGCCACTAACTTTATCAGAGCCTCCGCCATTACAGCCAGTTATAATCCCAACAGCCCCAAAACTTAATGTTGCAAAAACAAAAAATCGAGAAAAAATACGCTTGAAGTATATGTTCATTACTATCGGTATATTTTTTTAACAAATTTACAAATTTGACACAAGACCTCGCCCCCTTGATTTCCACGGCGTCCACCGCGCCGAGCTGCACCAAAAAAAGGTCCCATAGAAATGGGACCCGTTCTTAACTTAAACTGTTATAAAACGCCAATAATTAGTAAGGGTTGGTTTGTGGGGTAAAGCTTGCCCAACCGGTTAACCAGTTGGAAGTTCCAAATGCACCACGATAAGCTACTGCTGTAAAGAATGCATCAGCACCTGTAAAGCTGGCCCCTGTTAATGCTGGTGAACCTGTCATTGGTAAATAATTCGGCGCATCAACGTTAAACGGAGCAGTCAACATAATATCTGCTGCATTCGTGTAAGTGATACCACCATTGGCTTCTGCCTTGGTTTTCACTTGTGCAGCGGTGATAATGCCACCTGCTGAAGCGTCTACTTTATAGGCATCGGCTAAAGCATGTACCAGGTTATTTCTGAATTCAGATGAATCGTTGTTGAAAGCAGTTCCAGTTAAAGCAGATTCCATAGAGAATCCACCTTTAGGGAAGCCCATCATAATAGAGTTGCGTACGGAGAAACGTACCGCTCTTCTCCATCTGTTCGCAAAGTTTTCATTGGCCTGTGTATTCGGTGCACCATTAGAACCTATCCAGGTAAAATTGCTCAACACTGGGCGTGTGTAAGGTTGAGCAGAAGTACCAGATCCATCGTTATCTGCTTCTACGCCATTACCTGCATCCGTATCGCCGATTTCAGGACGACGCTGTGCTACTGCAAACTGAATTTTTCCAGTATAGCCAAAATCAAAATCGTAATCATCATCTGATGTTGCATAAGACACCAGGTATTTTGCATTTACGGTACCACCGAAAAACTCATACGCATCATCGTTTCCGTAAGAAACCTGGATATATTCAAGTGTAGTTCCTGAACCAACACCCCCCAGTGTTAATCCATTAATTTCGCTTCCAGGTTCTGCTGCGATTCCTGCGAATTCAATACGCACATAACGCATTGTTCCAGAGTTGTCGTTTGCTGTGGTACCGCCATATCTTCTGTCTACTCCACCTTCAACTAAAGGAGCAGGTGATAAAGGTCTGTTCGTTGGTGCATTACCTAACAAGATAACGCCACCCCAGTCTCCACGTAATCTGGATCCTGCTGCCTTACCGGAGGTAAATACAATGGGGTTGCTCGCTGTTCCGTTTGCTTCAATCTTTGCACCTCGTTCAATAATCAGCGCTCCCTTCTGTGAAATATCGCTCTTTAAAATGGTTCCTGCAGGAATGGTTAATGTAGCACCCTGCTGAAAGTACACATATCCCTGAATGGTATACGTACCACCCGTTAATGTAATGCTTCTTTCATAAGAACCTTTTAAGATTCTGGTTGTGTTGGGATCGTCCGAATTGGCACCGGTTCCGGTGTTGGCAATGGGATCTTCAAAGTTTACTTTCACGCAAGAAGTTGCGGTTAGCGCTAAGGCTCCTGCGATAAAAATTTGAGTAAGCTTTTTCATTTGTTTGGTTTTAAGATTTTTTATTCTCAGTTGTTGAAATTGTCTTGATTGAACTACTTTTTAAAATTGATATCGTAGCTGAATGATACGGTTACGGTTGTTCCTGGTCTGTATGCATAGTTGATTCTGTCCCCTGCAGCATAACTGTATCCCGGCTTGCTGTCTGCATTATCGTAGAAGGCAAATTGGTTATTGAAAATATCAGATACGGTAAGTTTAAACTCTCCTGCATTGTTCAGTACTTTCTTAGACACTTGTACATCTAACAGGTTTCTGCTCTTTTCATAGATATCATAGAAACCAGCTCCATCTGGATCTCCTACCAACGACAATCTTGGTCCCTGTCTATTGTATAAGATAGAAGCATTGAATCCTTTTTCTGTATTCGTGTACTGGAAACCTGCATTAATTAAGTAAGGAGACTGACCAAACAAAGGTCTGTTCTGTGTAGTTTCCTTGCCGCTTGCCTGTGTAGAATTCAATTTTACAGTAGATTTTAAAACAGTTACGTTACCTATGAAAGTGAAGTCTTTTAACTTGTCACTTACAAAGTCCATTCCTTTTCTAATTTCTACCTCTGCTCCTACTAAGGTTGCTGAAGCTGCATTGGTATAGCTGAACAACCAACGGTCTGCGTTACTACCTCCGTCCATTCTTAACTCGATTGGATCGGTGAATTTCTTAGTGAACACCCCTACTGAAATCATTTCACCAGACTTAGGATAGTATTCGTAACGGATATCTGCGTTGAAGATCTTGGTTCTTCTTAAAGATGTTTCTCCGCCAATACCCCAGATGCTTTCGTAATCGAAGAACTGGAAGGGTGCAATTTCACGAAACTCAGGACGGGCAACTGTTTGAGATACCGCAAAACGAATCTGGTGTTGGTTATTGAAACTATTGGTAATATTCAAAGAAGGTAAGAAATCCCACTTCTGCGTATTCACTCTTACTCTGTTCAAAGCAAGGTCACGGCTGCTTAGGAATTGCTCAAAGAATTCTGCTCTGGCTCCCCAGATCACTCTTAAGCTATTGCTTAGTTTATTGTCGAACATTAAGTATCCGCTGTTCAAGGCTGAAATACCAAAATAACGGTCTGTATTTTGAGTTTGCTCTTCCAGCAATAAACCATTTGAGTTGATATTGCTACTTAAGAACATTTTGTCGTAAGGAATGGTTAAATCTGCATTGTTTCCAACAGGTCTGTAACG
>CALEST010000224.1 GCA_937907555.1 uncultured Sediminibacterium sp. | reverse complement strand
GACGGGGTCAAAAAAATCCCATATACGAAACAGCCCTTCCTGGTTTAACCGGTTTCTTGGATTTTTTAAATAGGTCTGAAAGTTGGTTACCGGCCAGGGTGTCACTTTTTGAGACCCGGCCATAAAGAACAGGGTTCTCATATCTGTGTACACGGGTCTTTCTATAATACATCCCTGAGGACGGCTGTCTAAAGAAGCTACAACCGTTGCCAGCACTGCACCCTGTCCTTCTCCCTTAACTATCACTTTTTTAAGATCGAATTTTAAGAACTCATGACGGTATATAAAATCCAAACCCCTAAGTGCATCCATATAAACTGCGCGATAGATATATTTATTGCGGTCGTTCAGATTTATGATATTAAACGTATTGTAATCTGCATTCGTATTATCCTTGCTGTTTCCATGACCACGAACATTTAATCTGAAAACCGCCATATCGGTTCTAAGTGAGTCCGGACGCAAATCCTGCAGATATCCGGGCAATTCATACACCACAGAAAATTTTCCCTTGCGCTTCGGAACAGATAACCAACCCCGAATGGTCTGGTACTCCAAAGATTGAAATTCAACAAGGAATACATCCACATCACGAGTGCTCTGATCGCCCCTTCGGGTAACCCTGAATTTGGGATCAATATTCACCAGTTCCCTTCTGGCATCATCCCAGAACTGATCAAAATCAGCAGGGCGGTTTACATTGGCGTAAACTTTTTCGGGATCTACCCCATAACCAAATAGCAAAGTGTCTACATAATTGTTGGCTGAAACCATTAACTGAAGCTGATAAAAACCGGGTTTGGTTCTGTCGTTTTCCAGATACAGGTCTTTCATATATCCCTTACGGGCATCCATGGTAAAACCCATTTCCTGGTTGAACACTTCTTCGCCCTTGTAATTCATTACCTTGGCTTTGATGGTGCCCCTGATTTTTTCTTTGGTATTGTTTCTGAATCTAAGATTGTAGCCAATTTTATCATCGTCTCGGAAAATGGCTTCTTTTTTAAAGGGGCGAATGTCGAACCCGATTCCCTTTTGTGCATAAGTTACCCCGCCGAATAGCAAACCCAGTAAGAATAAGGATTGCAGGATGCGGCCGCGAAGGATCAATTGTCCGGGTACCTTTGCGTTCATATGCACGAATAATTAAGCAGGACCAAAAATGGCCACTAAGTGTCTGATAAACGACCAAATAGGGTGAATTATTATTCAATAAAACATTATTTAATACAAAAGCCCCGGCTATTGCTAGCCAGGGCCATTTACTAACCCATCAAAAATCGTCTTTATTCTTCAGCAGCCTGAGCAGGCGCTTCTGTAACTGTAATTAATTTGGCTCTTATTTTGGCTTCAATTTCATTGGATAATTCCGGATTATCCAGCAATAAAGCTTTCACGGCTTCTCTTCCCTGACCCAGCTTGTTGCTTTCGTAACTAAACCAGGAACCGCTTTTCTGTACAATGCCCATTTCAACACCCATATCAATGATTTCGCCCACTTTGCTGATTCCTTCTCCGAATACCAGATCAAATTCTGCTGCACGGAAAGGAGGGGCTACTTTATTCTTCACCACTTTTACTTTAACGCGGTTACCCACAGCTGCATCTCCGTCTTTGATCTGCGTCATTCTTCTGATGTCCAGACGAACGGAAGCATAGAATTTCAAAGCATTACCACCTGTGGTCGTTTCGGGATTACCGAACATCACGCCGATTTTTTCACGAAGCTGGTTAATGAAAATACAGATGGTATTGGTCTTATTAATAGTGGCGGTTAATTTTCTTAATGCCTGGCTCATCAATCTGGCCTGCAATCCCATTTTGCTGTCTCCCATTTCGCCTTCCAGTTCTCCTTTAGGAACCAATGCCGCAACAGAGTCAATCACTACCACATCCAATGCGCCGGATAGAATTAAACGGTCTGCAATTTCAAGGGCCTGTTCGCCATAATCGGGTTGTGAAATCAACAGATTGTCTACATCAACCCCTAATTTTTGTGCATAAGCACTATCAAAAGCGTGTTCCGCATCAATGATGGCACACATGCCGCCTTTCTTTTGCGCTTCAGCAATTACATGAATGGCAACCGTGGTTTTACCGGAAGATTCAGGTCCGTATATTTCTACTATTCTACCTTTTGGTAAGCCACCCACACCCAATGCAGCGTCCAGTCCCAGCGATCCTGTCGATACTACTTCCATTGGACCGGAACTTTTTTCGTTCATCATCATTACGCTACCTTTTCCAAAATCTTTATCAATCTTGTCGATGGTAAGCTTCAGGGCTTTTAATTTTTCTGCATTGCTCATAATCTATTTTTTAACGTGTCTTAATGGATGAGAAAGTAAAACTAATCAATACTATTCAATTAAGCTAATTTTTTTAGTATTTTTTTGCTAATCCGTTTAGTTTTCCTGTTCAGGTACCAAATATAATACGCCACCCTGTAATTGGGCAGCGTATTTATTCAGGTCTTTTGAATTTTTTAACCCCTTACCAGCCAATTCCATAATCTTCCCCGTTATTGGAAGATCCTCCCCATAAACTATTGTGCTTACGATCTAAGAAAATGGCATTGATGGGGCCGCTGGTTCTTTGTCCAAAACTAAGCTTGTAGCCCATTTTTTTCAATGCTTCCCTGGTTGGTTCAGGAGTTCTGGCAGAAAGCAACAAGTCGCCTGCTCTTGGCATTCGGTCTTTTATTTTGGTACCACCCAGCGACAACCAAAGTTGATTGCTATTGATATTTTCTGCTTCAGATGCCTGTTGCACGGTCATATTGAATTCAACCATGTTCAGGAAAAACTGCAGGAGATTCTGATCCTGGGTATCGCCGCCCTGTACAGCAAAAGACAAATAGGGTTTACCGTCCTTTAATGCCATTGAAGGAGTTAAGGTTACACGGGGTCTTTTTCCGGGAGCAACCACGTTAAAAGGATTAATGGTTTCGTCCAGCACAAAACTCTGCATACGCTGGCTCATACCTATACCGGTATTTCCCGCAATCGTAGCAGGTAACCATCCCCCGCTAGGGGTAATAGAAACCACCCAACCCTCTTTGTCTGCTGCCTCCACCGATGTGGTGCCTCTCCATAAACGATCCATATATTCATCCAGCTCCGCTTTGGCAGTAACAGAACTATCGTGTGCGGGTACAAAATTTCTTTTGCCGGTACTATCAATGGTAAAATTCCATTGTTTTATTTGATCCATATAGGGATTGGTTCTTCCTTCAAAAGGATAGGGGTCACCGGGAGCAACCAGGGCATTGTTTTTTTCTGGGTTGATTAAAGCTGCCCGTTGTTTTGCATACCCTTTGCTCAATAAGCCGCTCATCGGCTGAGGAGTAGGAGCAAAAGCAGGATCGCCGTAATAAAAATCACGGTCGGCAAAAGCCAGACTCATCGACTGATAAACGGTGTTAATATATTGAGGCGAATTGTAACCCATTTTTTTCAGGTCGAAATTTTCCAGAATATTCAGTGCCTGCAACATGGAAGGACCCTGTGTCCACTGGGTAAGTTTATACACATCAACTCCCTTGTAATTTACCATTGCAGGTGTTTCTTCTTTTACTTTCCAATTCGCAAGATCCTGTTTGGTAATTAAACCGCCTTGTTCCTGTGCTCCTCTTACAAACTCGTCGGCAATATCTCCTTTATAGAAGCGATCATATGCAGCTTGCAAAGCCTGCTTTCTGGTTTTTTTGTTTTTCAATGCCGTCTGTTCTGCTTCAACCAGTTTTGTCAGGGTATTCAACAAATCCTGCTGAACAAAAATTTCACCTGCTTCGGGAGCTTCTCTTTTTTCACCCAGATGTGGCAACAATACTTTTTTACTATAAGGCCATTGTTTAATGCGGTCTTTTCCTCTTTCAATGCTATTGGCGGTCTGCGCATCAATCGGATATCCGGCAGCCAGTTGCATTGCAGGAGCCAATACCTGTTTCAAACTCATCGTGCCATATTCAGACAACATATGAATGAGTCCGCCAACAGTACCGGGTGTTACCGCTGCCAGAGGACCATATTCAGGAGGAAACTGATATCCCTTCGACTTAAAAAATTCCGGGGTTGCTCCGGTGGGTGCCACACCCAATGCATTGATGCCAATTACTTTTCCTGTTTTTGGATTGTAGATGATGGCTTGTGTTTCACCGCCCCAACTCAATACGTCCCACATGGTACAGGTGGCCGCCAGCATAGCACAGGCTGCGTCTACCGCATTTCCCCCTTGTTGAAAAACAATGGAACCGGCTGTTGCTGCCAGTGGCTTACCGGTAATGGCCATCCAGTTTTTTCCATGAAGTGGTGGCTTTTGAGTTGCCTGTGCCATCAACATTGTTCCTGCAAAAAGCATACTTACACTCAGAAAAATTTTCCTCATAAAACAGTTGTTTGGATAAATATTAATTATGCTGGGCTTTCATTACTCTCAATAAATTGCCGCCCATTATTTTGTAAACATCTTTTTTTGAATATCCTCTTTCCAATAAGGCTTTGGTAATTAAAGGATAGCTGGTTACATCGGTCAACTCTTTAGGACTGGCACTGATGCCGTCAAAATCTGATCCCATACCCACATGATCAACGCCTATTCTGTTAACAATATAATCCAGGTGTGCCAGCAACATTTCCATTGGAGGTTGTATGGCAATGGATTCTTCCTTATACATGTCCACAATCATCGACTGTGCATATTCTTTCTGCATTCCCGTAGCAACAAGGGAATCAATCTTCGCTTGTTTGTTCAGAAGAAAAGCTTTTTCTCTTTTTTTAAAGGAACTGTCTATAAAGGCAGAATAAAAATTCAATTGAATAACGCCACCGTTATTTCCAACGGCATCAATCTGATCATCTTTTAAATTTCTGAAAACAGGGCACAATGTATAAGCATTGCTATGAGAAACCAGTACCGGCTTGGTGGTTGTTTGAATGGCATCCCAGAATGTTTTTTCTCCTACATGACTCAGGTCTACCATCATACCCAGGTCGTTCATTTTTTTTACAACTTGTTTACCAAATGGCGTTAGCCCAATATTTTGCACTTGCTGATTTGAATCAGACAGCGAAGATTCTTTCATTGCTGAAGTTGCCCATTCAGTTGAATTGTTCCAGGTTAAGGTCATATAACGGACACCTCTATTGTATAAGGCTTCCAGTTTATTTAAATCCCCTTCAATCATGTGTCCGCCCTCTACACCAAATAAAGCAGCCAGTTTATTTTTCTTTACTGCTTTTTTAATGTCGGTGAAGTCCTGAACAATTTGAATTTTATCGGGATTGCGGGCAGCAACCGCATATAAAGTATCTATTTCTCTGTTGGCCCAGGCATAGGGTTGTTTTTTATCG
>CALEST010000223.1 GCA_937907555.1 uncultured Sediminibacterium sp. | reverse complement strand
GATTCATTTTATTACTGGCTTTTACCGTCTGATTGTCTGCATTAATAATTTTTACTGTGGAATAACCGTCTCCCACTCCCTGATTTACCTGGTTTTGATCAACAGCGTTTGTATTGGAGCCAGGCTCAACGTTTCCGGCCTGATCAGTTGATTTATCAGAAGTTCCTACCAGCTCCGGTTCTGCTCCCTCCACCTTCAAAGTTGTTTTTAAGGTATTGGTTGGTGCAAGCATCCATACCGTTGCCATAATGCCGATAACCGCTGCAGCTGCAGCATAACGCATCCAACTCATGTAAACAACAGGGCGTTTTGCGGAGGCTTCTTTTCTGTATAAAATCTCTTTATTGGTAAACACCAGCTTTTCTTCGGGCAAACGCGTCTGTTGCAACCATTCAAATTCTCGTTGTAAAGTGGGATGTTGTAATACAAAAAGCTCTACCTGTGTTTTGTGTGCTTCAGACAATTCATTATCTGTGTACAAGAGGAACCATTCTTCATAATTATTAAGCGAAATATCCTGACCTTCTTTTTTAAACAAAGCTTCCTTGCCCTCAAAAATCAGGTTTTCTTCTGGTTGCAGCAGGGTACTTTGCAATAAAGCCAGTTCTTCCGCCAGATCAGGATTTTCTGCTACAAACCGATCTACGGCTGCCTTCTCCTCAGAGCAGAGTTCACTGTCTACATAAAGCAGAAAGTAGGTTTCGTAATTATTTCGGTTAATAACAATCATTATAAAATATTTTCGGCGCTAACCAGATAATTTTTTAAAGTAAGCCTGGCGCGGTGCAGATAAACTTTTACCTGACTCTCGCTTAGGTTCATAATCTTACCAATCTCTTCGTAACTGTAGCCTTCATAATCTTTCAGCATTACCAGACTTTTCTGTGTTTCATTCAGTCTGTTCAGGGCTTCCATCAGTGTTTTTCTGATTCCAGACTGTGGCTGATACTGAACACCCGTTTGCTCTTCAAATGCTTCCTGTAAATGAACCCTTTTGTTTTTCCTGATATGATCAATCATCTGATTATATCCTACGGTAAACAAGTAAGACTTTGACTTTTCTGCTTCTACCTGATCCCGGTTTTTCCAGAGTTTTTTTTTATTGTATTGTACAATATCCCGGGCGTCTTCCTCGTGCCGAAGATTCTTCACGATAAACCTGAAAAGGCCATCGGCATGATTATTTACACATTCATTGTACTCGAACTCGGTCATACAAATAGAAACAGTTAGTGGTTTTGTATCTGTTATACGGATTAGGAGCCGTAATGTTACAGATGCTGAAAATTTTTCATAAAATTAGATGCAAAGGGATATGATGGGCGACCAAATTGGTACAAAAGGGTATAAATCTCCTTAATTGGTAGATAACCGAAAGACCTCTAGAAAGCCCCATTGAATAAATAACCAGATAAGTACTGCATAAATAAGTATAAGTACCAATATGGACCCAATAAAATAACGGAATCCTCTTTTGGCAATCAGCTTTTGCCTTTCTTCGGTGTTACTGAGGGTTTCTGTAATGATATGCTGATAAACAGGGCGTATTCTGTAAAAAAAATATCCCAATAAAAAAATCAACAGCGATCCTGAAAAAAAAGCCAACTTGAAAGCCTGCAACCATTCCCACATCAGTCGGTTCAGTACAATGGGGTCTTTGAACCGGTAATAATCCATCTGAGTGTAAAGGTAAAGCCCCAAAATACTAAGTGCATTGGCAACCCATACAACACCCACCATGATGGGACCTTGCGTTTTGGCCAATCCGGCTCTATTCCTGTATTGACACCAAAGAAAATTGTGGGCGATAATGGTACCAAAAACAGTCATAACAATTAATACACGTACTTAATTAAATAAACAACAATACCGGCAACGATGAAGAAGAACAAGAGAGAAAAATAAAAATACCTGCCTCCTCTTCTTGCTACTGCATGCTTCTCTTCTTCTTCGAGTTTGCTGAACCTTTTTATAATATCTACGAATATGGCTTTGCCGCCATAAGCACCAAAACTCATAAAATACACCAGTGCTAAAAAGATAAGTATCCCCAATCTTCCGGCTAACTCCCAGTACCTGATCAGTGCCAGAATTTCATAGACCTGCTCACTTTGATTGGTCATTAGTAAATAAACAATTCCCAGTCCTAACATAGAAAGTACATTACAAACCCACGCCAGACCTACCATATGTATACCATTGGTTTTAATGGCTAACATTTCACGATGCGTTCTCACGACCGTGTAATCATGACAGATTACGGATTCGAAAATGTTCATTTAATAAAATTCAATGCTATAAAGTGAAATTTGCTTTAAAGTTAATTGAATTTTATAACATATTTGTTTATTAATAATTGATGGTTTGTTCTTCAATCGTTGCAGGAATCTCTCTCCACTCGTACTGCTGGTTCCTGAGCTGTGGTTCAAATCCTCCTTCACGGATCGCTTCCTGAATGGTTTTATAGGTGAAGCGATGGGGGGCACCTGCTGCGCTCACAACATTTTCCTCAATCATAATGGATCCGAAATCGTTGGCTCCTCCATGTAAACACAATTGTGCTGTTTCCTTCCCTACCGTTAACCAGCTGGCCTGAATATTTTTCACATTAGGGAGCATAATACGGCTGATGGCAATCATGCGCATGTATTCATCCGGAGTGGTCAGGTTCTGAACCCCTCTGATTTTAGTTAACAGGGTATCTACGTCCTGGAAGGTCCATGGAATAAATGCCAGAAATCCTTTTGCATCGGCAGGTTTCATTGCCTGAACCGCTCTTATTTTTTCCAGGTGTATAAATCTTTCTTCAATGGTTTCCACATGTCCGAACATCATGGTAGCACTGGTGGTGATATCCAGTTTGTGCGCTTCGTGCATAATGGCCAGCCATTCGTCTGCACCACATTTACCTTTGGAAATCAATCGGCGTACCCGATCCACCAGTATCTCCGCTCCAGCACCCGGCAAAGAGTCCAGCCCTGCTTCTTTCAATGCTTTCAACACATCGTGGTGACTCATTTTTTCTAATTTGGCAATATGTGCCACTTCGGGTGGTCCCAACGCATGCAATTTGATGGTTGGATACTCATTTTTAATCTGACGGAAGGTGGTTGTGTAAAAGTCCAATCCTAATTCAGGATGGTGTCCACCCTGTAATAGAAGCTGGTCACCACCATATTTCAGGGTCTCTTCAATCTTTTTCCTATAGGTAGGCATATCCGTGATATAGGCATCCGCATGGCCCGGTATTCTGTAGAAATTACAAAACTTACAATTGGCAATACAAACATTGGTAGTATTGACGTTCCGGTCGATTTGCCAGGTTACTTTTCCGTGAGGAACCTGCTTCTTGCGCAGTTCATCGGCTATATGCATTAAATCTGCCAGAGGAGCATGTTCAAACAAAAACATCCCCTCTTCTACAGTCAAAAACGAAAAATCAAGTGCTTTCTGGTATAAATTGGCTAATTCCATCATAATTGTATAAGCAACAAAGTTAACACAGATATGGTTCATCGCCGCCGATATCAACAAAACAGCAGGGTTATCAAATAATTCTTCATTTTGCGTAAAAACGGATTAAATTACTAGAGCGTGAAAAAAATTTTTTCCATCATACTGCTGTTGGGGTCTCTTCAGTTAAGCGCACAGGAAGAATTTGTGCCACCGGATGCCCGTTTTATTACCAAAGTGCCCTTTTTTCAGTTAAGCGGGGGCATAATTATCTTAAAAGCCCAGCTGGATCAGTATTCAGATTCATTAAATTTTGTTTTGGATACCGGTAGCGGAGGTATTTCACTGGATTCCACTACCGTAGAGAAACTAAAAATTCCTACCCAGCAGTCCGAGAAATCCATCAGAGGCATTGCCGGAATTAAAAAAGTTGCTTTTGCCTATGACCATATCCTTAATATGCCCGGAATTCAGGTAAAACAATTGGATTTTCACATCAACAACTACGACCTATTAACCAGTGTTTACGGAATTAAAATAGATGGAATTATTGGTTACAGTTTTTTAAGAAGGTATATAGTTCACCTAGATTTTGATAAAAGAGTAATGGAAGTGTATGCTCCGGGGCGATTTAAATACCCAAAAGGAGGGCAATTGATCAGACCCAATTTCAGCACCCTGCCGCTGATGCAGGCAACTATTCAGGACAGCAAAACGCTCTTGAGCAGATATATATTTGATACCGGAGCTGGCTTGTGTTTCCTGCTCTCCAGAGATTTTGTAGATGACAGTCTGGTATTTAAGAGCAAAAGAAAGTTTTTTTTAACCCAGGCGGAAGGGTTGGGAGGCAAAAAGCAAATGGAAATTGCCATAATGAAATCCATCAAAATTGGAAACTACAAATTCAAAAAAGTTCCTGTTCATATTTTTGAAGATGACTATAATGTTACCAATTATCCCACTTTGGGTGGATTAATTGGCAACGACTTATTAAGAAGATTCAATATTACCCTGAACTATCCCGAGCAGAGAATCCACTTAAAGCCCAATAACCATTTCAATGACCCATTCGATTACAGCTATACAGGGCTGGGTATTTATTTAATTGATGGTCAGATTAAAGTGATTGATATCATTGAAGGATCTCCGGGTGATAAAGCGGGCTTTAAAACAGACGATATTATTTTCTCCATCGAAAACAATACTTCCAATAATATACAGGCTTATAAAAACCTGTTTCAGAATTCAATAGGAAAAATAAAAGTAATTGTTTTAAGAAACAATATTCCTGTACTATTGAACATGCAGGTGAAAGACATCCGGAAGTAAATAAGATACCCTAATTTGCATCCTTTTACAGATAGCTATGATAGACTATAACCGATTTACACTGGACAATGGTTTAACCGTTCTGGTTCATGAAGATACCGCTACTCCGATGGCAGTAGTGAATGTATTGTACGATGTGGGTGCAAGAGATGAAAACCCTTCCAAAACCGGATTTGCCCATTTATTTGAGCACCTTATGTTTGGCGGCAGCGTTCATATTCCGGACTACGACGAACCTTTACAAAGAGCCGGTGGAGACAATAACGCTTATACTACCAATGATTTAACCAATTATTATTGTCAGTTGCCGGCACAAAATATTGAAACGGCATTCTGGCTGGAAAGTGATCGCATGCTTAGTTTGGCCTTCAGTGAGAAAAGCCTGGCTGTTCAGCGAAAAGTGGTTTGCGAAGAATTCAGAGAGCATTATATCAACAAACCATATGGCGATGTTTGGAAACATATGCGCGAGTTGGCCTACACCGTTCATCCTTATCAGTGGATGACCATTGGCAAGGAATTGAGTCATGTAGAAAATGCGCATATTGATGATGTAAAAAATTTCTTCTTTAAACATTATCGTCCGGTAAATGCCATTCTGGTGGTAGCCGGAAATGTAAAAACCGAAGAAATAAAAAGGCTGGCAGAAAAGTGGTTTGGCCCCATTGAAATGGGAGAGAAATACATCCGCTGCTTGCCACAGGAACCCATCCAGGATCAGGCGAGAAGAAAAACCATTGAAGCCAATGTACCGCTGGATGCTTTTGTAAAAACATGGCATATGGATGCCCGGTTAGAAAAAGGATATTACGCAGCAGATTTAATTACAGAAATACTGGGCGGGGGTGCTTCTTCCAGATTGTACCAGTCATTGGTAAAAGAACAGAAATTGTTTTCTAATCTGGATTGCTACCATTTCGGAAGTATGGATGCTGGTTTATTAACCATTGAAGGAAAGCTGGTGAAAGGAGTGGATATCAACAAAGCAGAACAGGCTATATCAGAGCAGTTGCAACAATTACAGGAACACCTGGTTCCGCTTGCTGAATTAACCAAGGTGAAAAATAAAACTGAAAGTGTGATTGCTTTTGAAGACATGAGTATCATGAGCAGGGCCAGCAGCCTTGCAATGTATGAATTGCTGGGAGATGCATCGCTCATGAATACTGAACTGGAAAAATACCAGGAAATAAATCCGCAGGATATTCAACAGTACAGTAAAAATATTTTCAGGGAAAGCAATAGCAATACGTTGCATTACCTGGCTAAATAAATAAAAGAGTCCATGTTAGATAGAAATATACAACCTTCCATAGTAGACGCAGTCAGCTTCGATTTAAAGCTGAGAAAATGCGAACAGTATCAGTTAGACAATCAGGTACAGGTCTATAGCATGAATGCCGGTACACAGGATGTACTGATGATTGAATGGGTTTTCAAGGCAGGGAACTGGTTCGAGCAAAAAAATATTGTTGCCGGAACCACTAACTTTCTATTGAAAAACGGAACCAGTAATAAAAATGCTTATCAGATCAATGATCATTTTGAATTCCACGGAGCGTACCTGAACAGGACCTGCTACAATGAAACAGCTACCATTACACTGCATTGTCTGGCCAAACATATCAATGAACTTTTACCAGTGGTTGCAGAACTAATAACGGAATCAATTTTCCCTGAAGAAGAACTGGCTACTTACAAACAAAACCAGAAACAAAAATTATCGGTTAGTTTAAAGAAATGCGACTTCA
>CALEST010000222.1 GCA_937907555.1 uncultured Sediminibacterium sp. | reverse complement strand
ATGCTACGGACAATTAATGGTGAAATTGATGGCGCCATCAAAGTGGTACAGCAAAGCATAGATTTAAAAGCAAATAACGAAACAAAAACAGGTACATTAGAGTCTTTTAGGAATCTGAAGAATGAACTGGTTAATATTTGGTTCAGGGAAAGCGCAAACAACAATCTAATTGCACTAAAATTAGCCGAAAATCAAACGTGGGCTAATGCCATTTCTTCACAAAGTGATATCAGATCTAATTCATGTGACATCTCATATACTACAGTAAGAGTGATTACAGGCGGAGGTGTATCTTTAGATAGTTCTCCAGACAACGTTATAATTTACAGTGTATATACCGAAACCACATCATTTAAGATTGATTGTGCAGGTAGTGGATCAGGAACTGAATATTGGCCTCCAACACCACCGCCAAGTAGTGCAGGTGGGGGACCAAGTGAAATCGAAAAGGACCCATGTGAAGTAGCCAAACCCGCAGCAAAGATGGTTACTACATTATCGCAAAGCGATAAATACGATAGTGCTAAATTACAAATTCAAAATGCAGATTCAAAAGTAGAGCACTCAATTACTTTTGGTACAGATTCAAACGGTAATACTACAGCTTCACCTATGACTACATGCACAAGTTCCTCAACTTGCACAGCAAATATTAATTGGCCAGGGGCAATTGCTGATATTCATAATCATACTAATGATTTGCCTCCATCTCCAGGTGACTTGTATAATCTTATAGGGGTTAATAATAAATACAATCAATATTCAACAAGGATGGTAGTATCTAAAAATGGCGCTGTGTTTGCATTAGTTGTGATAGATTTGTCCGCTGCAAATAGGTTCCGGGAAAAATATCCACCAATTGATTTGGGTTTTGGTCCGGATTTCCCATCAGAGATATTTGATAAATTGGATGAAGTAAAAGATGCCTTTATGAAAAAAGGATTAACTGAACTGATTTCAGTTGAGGCCGCGATGTCTTATGTTCTTGACAAATATAATACTGGAATGGCTTTGTTAAAACAAGATGGTATTGGTAATTTCAATAGACTCATTACTAATGAAACTATTTCAAATGGAAGCATAACTTATGTTTCAAACAATTGCAATTAATTTAATATGTATTTATGAAAACAAATCAAATAGTAATATCGTTTCTAATGATAATTGTCTCATTTAATTGTTACTCACAGCAATTGGTGAAAACTATAGATGATTCAAATAAAATCAAAGAGAATGAAGCACAATTTCTAAACAAACCCTTAAAAATATTACTTAAAGAGATTAAACCACCTATAAAACGCGTGACGGCTAGTCCGAGTAATAATTTACAGTCTAGTGTTGGATATTTTGTATTTAAGTTTGTTGACTCAAAACAAAACGATAGTTTAAGGACTAAGAAAAAAATACCAGTAACAATTGTTGTTTATGTAAAAGAATACTTTGATTGGGATTATCATAAGCGACCAAAAGGTAAAGAAACAGAATGGACTACAGCTGATATGAAAAAATATGAAAATCTAACTGTTGTTGGATTCCGGGTATATGGAAATAATTAAACAATCATTTTACAGCTTTCTCGGACCAACCCCATCAAGAGTCATTTGCACTTTTTGAATTCTGCCGTCTTCATTAAAGAGTAGCTTATCTATACAGGTAACCCTGTGATCCCTGTCCTTATTGGGTATGGGTCTTCTGTGGTAAATAATATACCATTCATCTGTCCCGGGAATATTAATGACTGAGTGGTGTCCTGCTCCTGTTGCAATGGTACTATCTGCTTCCAGAATGGTGCTTTCTCTTTCGAAAGGTCCGTACAAATTATCGGCTCTTGCATAAGCTACTTTATAGGTTCCATTGGTCCATCCGCCTTCTGACCACATAAAATAATAAGTCCCTTTTCTAATGAACATAATGGGTCCTTCTACATATCCTTTCGGTGTTATTTCTTTTACCAGTTCTCCATTTGGAAAAGGAGTAAGCCCAGTAAAGTCTTTATTGAGCTGTGCAATATTGCACCTGCCCCAACCCCCGTATATCAGATAATATTTTTGGTCTTTGTCCTGAAACACAAACTGGTCAATGGGTTGGGCATCGTTGTAAAATTGATTGATTAATGGTTTACCCAGGTAATCTTTATAAGGCCCCTCTGGTTTGGAAGCTACTGCAATACCAATGCCACCGTTGTAATCGTCTTTTACACCGTTTCGTTTTTTACTTTGGATATCATTGGCAGAAAAGAACAAAAAATATTGCTTGTCTTTTTTTACAATAGACGGCGCCCACATGGCCATATAGGCCCATTTAATTACACTGGTATCAATAACCCGGGAATGCTTTTTCCAGTTGATTAAATCATTTGAAGAAAATGCATCCAAAAAAACCTGGTCTTTGTATTTGGCTGAATAGGTTGGAAAGATCCAGTATTGTTTGTTGAGTATTACACCCTCCGGATCTGCATACCAACCTTCAAAAATCGGGTTGCCAGATTTTTGCAAATTGGAAGCTTTAATTTCCTGTGCAGCTATAGTTGCAAATGTTGAAGCGAATAGTAAAACAATGCTGATGATTTTTTTCATAAGGATAGTATGTTATTTAAGCTTCTTTGCTTGTTTAGCAAAATAGGCACAATTGTTTTGTATGCCACATTCTTCGCATTTGGGATTACGCGCTAAGCAGGTGTACCTGCCATGCAAGATGAGCCAATGATGCGCTCTGTGCACCAGTTCTTCCGGAATATGCTTTATCAATTCTTTCTCAACAGCCAGTGGGGTAGTAGCTTTGCTGCTGACCAATCCCAATCGGTGACTAACCCTGAATACATGCGTGTCAACGGCCATATTCGGTTGTTCATCTATAACACTGGTAATTACGTTGGCTGTTTTTCTTCCTACTCCGGGTAGCTTCACTAGTTCCTCTACCGTCATGGGAACTTCACCACCAAAATGTTCCAGCAACATATTGGCCATGCCAATTAAATGCTTGGTTTTGTTATTCGGATAGGAGATACTTCTGATTAAGGGGAACAAATCATCAAAACTGGCTTTGGCCATTTTTTGAGGAGTAGGATAAACATTAAAAATACCAGGTGTAGTCTGGTTGACCCTTTTATCTGTGCATTGGGCTGAAAGGATTACAGCCACTAATAACTGAAAGGGATTATCGTACACTAATTCCGTTTCTGCAACGGGGGTGGTTTCCTGAAAATAGTTGATGACTTCCTGGTAACGTTGCTTCTTGGTCATAGCCAAAATTCAGAAAAAAATTTCGGAACTACTTCGTTTGTTCAATAGTGTTTGATTAGCCTTCCTTCTTCCTTGCGTAATCCAAAATAGCTTTGATTGATTTTTTGGAGGGAGATTTTAATTTCAGCTTATCCAGCTGATCCTTAGACCGTTGTAAGGTTTCAACCTGTTTTTTCAATTTCGCGTCTTCTGATATAGCTTTCTCGATGGCTTTGGTAAGCGCAGGTGTGCAATCCTTGTATACGTACATAATCAATTCCTCTTCTTTAAAGTTTTTCATAAGCAGTTTGGCTGCGTGAACAAGAGGATACGGTCTTTATTAAAACGGTATCGGTATTAAATTATTGTAGAACTTAATTTTTTGCTGAATCTTCAACAATAAAAATGTCTTCTCCGTCCTTTTTCATCAGGTACCTTTCTCTGGCGTACTTTTCAATGGCTGCAGGATTGTTCTGTAAATCGTTCAGTTCTTTTTTGGTCTTTTCTATTTCCTGCTCGTAATAAGCTTTTTTCTGCTCCAGTTTTTTTAATTCGTCCCTTCTTTCCTTTTGCTGAAAATAATCGCGCTGATCATAAAATAACATCCACACAATAAACAGTACAGCTGCTATAAAATATTTATTGGTGATATAGGGAATCGCTTTCTTCATAAAAATGGCAGATAAAAGTAGTAAGAAACCTTTATCTGCCAAGTAAGAATTGTGCACAGTGTGCAATAAACTATTTACCGAACTTGATTTTTCCTTTTGGATAAATGCCAGTATCGCCTAACATTTCTTCAATACGGATTAACTGGTTGTACTTCGCCATACGGTCTGTTCTGGAAGCGGAACCGGTTTTAATTTGACCACAGTTCAAGGCTACCGCTAAATCAGCGATGGTGGTATCTTCTGTTTCACCACTTCTATGGCTCATGATGGTATTGTATCCGTTGTGTTGCGCAAGGGTTACAGCATTGATGGTTTCAGTAATGGTTCCAATCTGGTTCACTTTTACCAATAAGCCATTGGCAATATGCTTGTCAACGCCTTGTTGAATACGCTCCACATTGGTTACAAATAAATCGTCACCAACTAATTGACATTTACTTCCAACCGCCTGTGTTAAAGCTTTCCAGCCATTCCAATCGTCTTCGGCCATGCCATCTTCAATGGAAACAATCGGGTATTGCTTTACCCATTTTTCCCAGAATTTCACCAGCTCATCACTGCTCATTACTTTACCGGAACTCTTATGGAATACGTATTTCTTTTTCTTGGCATCCCATAGTTCGCTATTGGCAGCATCCATGGCAATTACAATTTGAGATCCTGTTTTGTATCCTGCTGCCTGAATAGATTCCAATACGGTTTCAATGGCTTCTTCATTGCTTTGGATATTTGGAGCAAATCCACCTTCATCCCCTACGTTGGTGCTGTATCCTTTCTTCTTTAGTACACCCTTTAAAGTGTGGAAGATTTCTACGCCCCAACGCAAACCTTCGCTAAAGCTAGGAGCGCCTACGGGCATAATCATGAATTCCTGAAAATCAATCTTATTGTCGGCATGTGCCCCGCCATTCAGGATATTCATCATCGGGATGGGCAATGTTTTGGAATTGGTTCCACCAATATATCTGTACAAAGGCAAATCTGCTTCATCTGCAGCTGCTTTGGCTACTGCCATACTCACCGCTAAAATGGCATTGGCACCTAGTTTTGCTTTATTAGGCGTACCATCTAAATCTATCATAGCCTGGTCAATGGCAGCCTGCTCAGAAATTTCCATGCCTACCAATGCTTCCGCAATTGTAGTATTTACATTTTTTACGGCTTTTAAAACGCCCTTGCCTACATATTTTTTCTTGTCGTTGTCACGCAATTCAACTGCTTCGTGAATTCCGGTACTCGCACCACTTGGTACTGCTGCACGGCCTATGGCACCGTCGTCGGTTAATACATCCACTTCAACAGTAGGATTTCCTCTGCTGTCTAATATCTGTCTTGCGTGTACGTCAATAATGTAGCTCATGTTCTTTGTTTTAATTATGTTTTCAAATATAAGTAATATGTAGTTTATACACGAATAGGGCTGGTCAGGCTTCTGAAAACCGATTCCAGGGATTCTTTTTGATTGAGTTCGGCAATGGGCTGGTTGGCCATTAAATTCCCTTTATGAATAATGATTACCCTGCTGCAAATGGCTTCTACCTCCGGTAATATATGACTGGAAAACAGTACCGTCTTATCCCGCCCCAATTCCTGTATCAATTGTCTGATTTCTATTATCTGATTGGGATCCAAGCCTGTGGTGGGTTCATCTAAAATCAATACTTCGGGGTTGTGATTAATAGCTGCTGCCAATCCCACCCTTTGCTTATAGCCCTTTGATAACTGGCCAATCTTTTTGTGTTGCTCCGGTCCTAATCCCACCCTGTCAATGGTCTCTTTAATTAGTTGTGTAAGGTTATTACACTGATGTACAGCACCTACGAATTGCAGGTATTCTTTTACATATAAGTCGTAGTAGTGGGGATTCAGTTCTGATAAGTATCCAATTTTTTGTTTACAAGCTAAAGGGTTTTCAGCCATATTAATCCCAGCTACCAGAATGCTTCCGCTGTCCGGCTCAATGGACCCGGTAATCATTTTCATGGTAGTACTCTTGCCCGCACCGTTAGGTCCTAAAAAGCCAACGATCTCTCCTTTCTGTATGGTAAAAGAGAGATCGTTCACTGCGGTTTGTGTACCGTATTTTTTATTTAAATGAAGTACTTCTATTGACATGTGGCTCTTTTGCAGCCTCAAACCTACTTCATTTTCAAGGGATTTTTCCCGATGATTCGTTAATATTTAAGGGGCTATTATTTCAAACTACTGCGGATTTCGTCCATTACCGCATTCAGATACTTATTTGCCGCCGATGCTACCCCTGCTTTGTACTTTGCGGATTCTACCGGGATTGCCTGTACATTTTTCATAAAGCGGTCGTCTACATCAAATACCCTGAAGAAACCGGCATCCTGCCCCCACATATCCACTTTGGCCTGTTCTTCTGCTTTGTATTTTTTCTTCTCTATAACCCCTTCAATGGTTATGGGCTTTTTCAACAGCCAGTTGCCCACACTGATATTGGCCATGCTTTGCTTTACATTTAATCCAATAATGGAACTACCATTGGCATAGAATCCAGTTGTTCCACTATAATCCAATGCTTCACTTCCAATAGCCAGATTGGTTTCGGCTACTACTTTGGCGCCCCCCCCCAGTCTGCCTAACAACTTACTGCCTCCAGATTCTGCTTCATTGGCAAAGGGTACAGCAAGGTTCACAATCAAAACCATTGCACCTCCTAATTGCTGGGAAATTTTAGGTGCTTTATTGAAAAATGAATTCTTCTCTTTTCCGTCATCGTTTACCCCTTTTACCAAATAATCAAAACCAGTAGGTGATACAGATACATAACCATCATATTGTGCCTGATTCAATGTGCCGCCTGTTCTTTTAACCCAGTCTTTTAATTCATCGGACACCAATGCCTGTTCTGCAGTAATGATTTCAAACCCTTCAGCTTTTAGTTGATCTACCAGGTTTTTATATAATTCATCGGTTATATCAATCAGGTCTTTTTCCTGAAGCCCTTTTAGGCCCAAAGCTACACTTGCAGAAACGGCGCTTTTATAGCTTCTTGTATAATCACTTCCGCCTCTGAAACCACCCGATTTTTTCTCTGTATCCAGATACATGGTCTGGAAATTTATTCTGAACTGACTAATGAAAACTTTCTTTGGAGCATCTTTCAGTTTTCTGAGCCCATAGTTATTTATTTCTTTTAAGTTCACTTCTCCAATGCTTTGAGCAATGGAGAACTGTGCAAATAGTAGCATCATTCCTGCAATAAATAGCTTTTTCATGTTGGTAATTTTGAATGAAGCTATTGTAAGCAGTTGCGAATGGCAATACAGCATATGCTGTATTTTAGTTCCATTTGAATTTGTGTGCTAATTGAATGGCTTGTGCTTTTGAATTGATATGCAGCTTCTCATAAATTCGGCTGATATGTGTGCGAACCGTCTGCGGACTTATAAATAAAATGCCCGCAATTTTTTTGTAGTCCTGACCTTCCACTAGGTACTTTAAAATTTCCTGCTCTCTTTCACTGAGTGAATTCAGCATGGTGTCTGGTTGCTCTTGATGTGTACTAGCAGGCTTGGGGCCTTGTTTTAACCACAGTAATGTTTTTCTGGCTATGGCCGGACTCATGGGAGCTCCGTTTAAATGATAAGCATTCTGAATGGCATCAACCAGCATGTCCGGTGCATCGTCTTTTAATAAATATCCGGAAGCACCTGCTTTAATGGCTTCAAATATTTTGTCATCGTCATCAAAAACAGTTACCACTATGAATTTGATATTTGGAAATTTTATGGTAGCAATGGCTATGGTGTCAATTCCGTTCAGTACGGGCATGTCAAGATCCATTAATACAACCTGCGGTAATTGATGATTGGGCAGTGTTTTTATTTTTTCCAGAAAATCCAGCCCATTCACTGCTTCTAAAACTACTTCAATTTCATTCAGGCCATACAAATTCTGCCGGATCATATTACGGTTCAGTGATTTGTCGTCTACAATGCCAATTTGAATCATTGGACTAAAGTTGAAATAGTTTTTTTAAAGCATCAATACAGCATTTGCTGTATTTGGATTTATAATAAATGTATTAATTTAATGATATGCAATTAAAGCTTTCCTTGCTTTTGGTATATACCTGTTTTGTACTGATGGGATCAGGACAGCCTGGCTTTTTATCTTTCACTGTAAAAAACGGATTGTCTCAGAATGCAGTTACTGCTATTTTCAGGGATTCAAAGGGATATGTATGGCTGGGCACCCAGGATGGCTTAAACCGGTTTGATGGAATAGGGTTTACCCGGTTTAAACACGATGCAAAGGATACCATGACCATCAGCGACCAGTATATCACAGCCATTAGTGAAGATGGCGCAGGGAATATCTGGGTGGGTACGCGGAATGGCTTAAACAAATTCAATTACAGCAACAATCGTTTTGAAAGGATACATATCAACCCCAATAGGAGAAATATTATTCAATATGTTTTTGAACAAATATTTCCATTGGGGAATGGTGACCTTGCATTTGTTGCAGAGGATCAGTTATATGTATGGCTTCATCAAAAAAAACGCATAAAAAAATTGATGGGTAAGTATAGTGAGCGCTGCGCCTACACGGTGAATGCACAAGGAATCTGGCGATTGAGTAAAAATAAATTGGTTCAATATGACACTAAGACTTTTGCTTTTAAAAAAAATCATCTTTTCAATGGTATACTAGACAGGTCTGCTTCTATTAGTAGAATTGGTTTTGACCAGGAGCAAAAACTCTGGTTGGTCAACGAAAGGGTTGAACACAAACCCCTGGTAAAGATTGTAAAGATTAACAGCAGCGTAACGGTTTTGGATAGTTTTTCCTTACCCGAGAAAATCTATCACCTTAGTTTTGATTTATGTAATCAGGCTTGGTTCTCCAGCCTTTCCGGTTTGTTGTTAGTAGATAGCTCTCATCGTCCCTACTATTGGCGGGGGGCTCAATTGCCTTCTACGCTGAATCAGGCCAATGCAATTTTAAGTACTTATCATGATTCTACAGGTATTAGCTGGATTGGATTTGCAAACAATGGTTTATTGATATACAATCATACAGCCAATGCGTTTAAATTGATTCAGCCACTCAATAAAACCGAAACTGTTTTTGGCTTTGCTTTGGACAGTAATAACAATGAATGGCTGGCTGCCGTATCAGGTATTTACAAGCGAGAAAAAACTACTGAAAACTGGAATTTAGTTGCGAAGAAAAAAGTGAGAGCCCTGGTTGCCGGTGAAAAGGGGATGCTCTGGGCTGCCGTTGAAAACGAAGGGCTCTTTTTAATTTATCCGGATGGCCGTTTTCAAATGATTGCGAATACAGATAATTTAAAGTTGCCTGATAATACTATTTTTCATTTGCACTATCATTCGGGAATTGGCCAGCTGTTCATTTCTACTAAATCAGGACTTGTTTTGCTGGATAACAAAACACTGCAGACAAAGAGATATTGGTCTGAGTCGGTTGATAAAAGGTATCAACTGTCAGGCTCTTATGTGTTGCACGCATTTACCGACAGGGAGCAAAGAACCTGGGTGAGTTCTAATACCGGCATTGATGTGTTTGATAAATCTCTGAATATAATATTGCAGTATAAAACTAATGATGACAAAGCATCTCCCATTAAAAGAACCATCGTTACCGGTACAACTCAGGATTTGAATGGGAATATCTGGATTGCCACCTTAAGCAACGGGGTTTACAAATGGCTGAATGGTAAATTCTATCAATACAATCATACAAATGGATTGTCAGGAAATGTAGTTGCAGGAGTTATGACAGATTCATTCAATCGAGTATGGGTGGCTACTACAACTGGTATGAACTTAATTGATCAGGACAAGGATCAAATTTTTCAATTGTCTGAGCAAAATGGAATGCCGGCTTCTGATTTTCTGTTGTCCAGTTTTTTTGCTCATAAAAACGGGACTTTGTTATCGGGTAGTTCAGAGGGACTGGTGATGATTAGGCCCGATTTATTCAAGCCCCTGAACACGATACTACATTGTTATATTACCGATGCGGCAATTAATTTTAATCCGGTACAAATTGCTGATCGTTACCGGTTGCAATCAGATGATAAGTCCATTTCTCTGGAAATTGCTTCGCCCTCTTTCATTAATGCAGAAAAAGTAATTTATCAATACAGGTTCCAGGGACTGGTAGACAAGTGGATTACACTGCAGCCCAATAACCGAAGAATCAGTTTTACCAATTTGCCCTATAAATCCTTTCAACTGGAAATTCGTGCGGCTGAATCAATAGCTCAATTGGGGAAAGCACCTATCAAAAAAATATTCATTAGTCGCAAGCCTCCGTTTTGGCAAAATCCATTTTATGTGGGTCCTATGATTGTGCTGCTGCTTATTGTGCTGCTGATGCTGGTTCGTTTTTTTACCAAACGGAAAATACGGCAACGTTTGCAGCAGTCTGAAATTGAACAACAGATTTACAAGGAGCGCGAGCGGATTTCCCGCGATTTACATGACCATCTGGGGGCTTATGCTGCAGCAATAAAAACCAATATCAACCAGCTGGAAAGAAAGGATGAATATACCAGCAGCACGCTGCAAAAATTAAAGGAAAATGCCGATGATATGGTGAATGCTTTAAGGGAAACCATCTGGGTATTGCAGTACCAGGAAATCAGTGTAACAGCATTGAGTGATCGGTTCAAGAATTTAGTGAATCGTATTCGTCCCAATTATCCTGAAATTGCTATAGAGGTGATAGAAAATATTGAAGTTGACAAGCGATTAACCCCCGCGGAAAGTATTCACTTGTTAAGAATGATGCAGGAGGTTTTAACCAATGCCCTGAAACATGCCGATTGTTCCAAAGTAACCATCCGGATCCAGGTAAACCATCTGGCCGAAATTGAAATTGAGGACGATGGAAAGGGCTTTGAAATGGAAGAGGTGAGCAGCGGTTTTGGACTGGAGAATTTAAATGAAAGGGCTTCTGAATCAGGTGCAAGCCTGCAAATTTTCTCTCAAAAAGGGGGCGGAACCCGAATTAGAATTGTATTCTGAGCACTAAAACCCTTATAAAACCGTACTTTTGCACTCCCAAAATATGCCCACATTATGCTGAATAAGCTCGAAGCCATAAAAGCCAGATTTGACCAGGTAGGAATTGCCCTTACCAATCCGGAAATTATTAATAACCAGAAGGAGTTTGGGGTATACAGTAAAGAATACCGTTCATTGGAAAAAATTGTTAAGCCTTACGAAGAATATGTGAAAGTGCTGGCCGATCATCAATATGCCAAAGAGGCTTTGAATAGTTCCGATGATGAAATGCGTGAATTGGCCAAAATGGAATTGCCTGAGCTGGAAGAAAAGAAAGAGTCATTAGAAAAGGAACTGACTAAGCTCTTAATTCCTAAAGATCCTCAGGATGATAAAAATGCCATTTTGGAAATCAGAGCAGGAACAGGTGGAGATGAAGCCAGTTTATTTGCCGGCGACTTGTTGGGCATGTATTTAAAATATTGCTCTAAGAAAGGCTGGAAAACTGCAGTAGTGAGTGAAAGTGAGGGAACCGTAGGCGGATACAAGGAAGTGGTTGTAGAAGTAAGTGGAGAAGATGTTTACGGAACATTAAAATTTGAAAGCGGGGTGCATCGTGTGCAACGTGTGCCAAATACAGAAACTCAGGGTAGGGTACATACTTCTGCAGCTACTGTTGCGGTGATGCCGGAAGCTGAGGAACTGGATTTTGAATTAAAAGAGAGTGATGTAAAAATGGAAACTGCCCGAAGCGGTGGTGCGGGTGGTCAGAACGTAAACAAAGTGGAAACCAAAGTATTCCTTACCCATATTCCAACAGGAGTGGTAGTGGTTTGTCAGACCGAGCGTTCACAGTTGGCCAACCGGGAGAAAGCGATGGTTATGTTAAGAACCAAATTGTATGAAGAACAGGTTAGAAAGCAGGAAGATGAAATTGCGCGTCAGCGTAAGACCCTGGTAAGTACCGGCGATCGCAGTGCCAAGATCAGAACCTATAACTGGCCACAGGGCAGGGTTACGGATCATAGAATTGGTTTAACTTCCTATAATCTGGACGCTGTTATCAATGGGGAAATTGATGAGTTTATTGAGGCATTGCAGATGGCAGAAAATGCGGAAAAAATGTTGAATCAATAAAAATTCATATATTAACAGTATGAAAAAAGTACTGTTTTGTTTTTTTATTATTGCATCCGATGCCAAGGTTAATGCACAGCAACCCGGCGGAACCATTTTTTTAAAAGATGCCAACGGACTTGATGTACGCACACAGTCTGCTACCATTGAAAATACGAATTATCTGTTTCATCCGGAATACCTGAAAGCCAATCTGTTTACTAAAGCTGGCAAACTTTCCGGTGAGTTCAAATACAAACTTTTGTTGCAGTTCAACCGATTGTTCTACCAGGATCCTACTGGTGCAGATATGGAAGTCGTTAGCCCTATTTACAAGGTTGAATTTGAAATGCCCAATGGCAGCACTACGGTGTTCGAAAAGGGATTTGATCCAATTGACGATCTGAATCAGAATAACTTCTATCAGGTTTTATCTGATGGCAAATTGCGTTTGCTGATGGATACCAAGTTTCAAACAGAAACCAAACAGGTGTATGGCACCGGAGCCGTTACTACAACCGATAAGCTGATTAATTTTTATGCCGCATCTGGAACAAAACTGGTAAAAATTACCAAAGAAGACCAGGTGCTTGCTCTAATGGTAGATAAAACCACAGAAGTGAACGCTTTCATTAAGAAAGAAAGAACCAAGTTCAGAAAACAGGCTGATCTGGAGAAGCTTTTTAATTATTACAATCAATTGAATAAATAGGATTCACCTTGTTTATGAAATCGATTGGGCTTTTAATAATCCTGTTTATCTGCAATCAATTCAAAGTGGATGCTCAGCTATCCGGAGCATACAATATTTATTATTTCCGCTTCAATTTTGATCCCTCTTATTACAGGGATGGGAATTATTATGGTGTTCCCTTTGAAGGAAGTCCCTGGTTTAGTAAAGATTTTATTCCGGCCAGACTCCGGCTTTTTTCAGGAGAAGATATGGTGGGCGGAAACTTTAAGTTGAATCTTTACAATGGACGTGTTTTTACAGAAGATGATAAGCAAAGATTGATTGTAGTTACTTCCCCTATTGAAAGAATTGAATTTTTACAGGAGGGTAAAAAAGCAGCTGTTTTTCAGGCTGGTTTTCCCGGAATTGATAAGCAGTATCCCAATACCCTTTATCAGGTATTAGCAGAAGGGAAAGCGCAATTGCTTAAGTTCATTAGATTCACTATGTCTGACCGCATGGAATACGGACAAGGGGTTACTTTTAAAATGGATCCCTTGTTTTTCTTTTACATTTATTCGGATGGTCAGATGCACAAGGTTCAGAAAGTAAATGATCTCATGCGTTTGTTCCCCGACTGGACCAACGAAGTAAAAGGATTTATTGAAAGGGAGGACCTGAAAATAAAAAAGGAAACAGATTTAATTAAAATCGTTTCCTTTTATAATTCCCTGGCAACACTGAAGAGTGAAGTCAATGATAATAACTAATTGTTTACAGCCTGATCTGCTTCCTGTTTCATCTTCAACTCCCATTTCCAGGCTGTGTCCATCATTTCTTTAATGCCGTATTTAATTTTCCATCCCAGTTTTGTTACTGCTGCATCGTTATTGGCATAAATGGCAATAACATCACCTGTTCTGCGAGGTCCTATTTCGTAATTTAATTTTACCCCACTTACTGCTTCAAAAGTATGTATGGCTTCCAACACGCTAACCCCATCGCCTGTTCCCAGGTTGAAGGTATCGCAATTGGTTTCGTTCTTTCCATCCAGTAAATATTGTATGGCCAAAGTATGAGCGTGGGCAATATCAGAAACATGAATATAGTCTCTTACACAGGAGCCATCTTTAGTAGGGTAGTCGTTTCCATGTACCCACATTTTAGGTAGTTTGCCTATTGCTGTTTGAGTAATGGCAGGTACTAAGTTCTGCGGCTTACCTACTGGCAGCTCTCCAATATTACAAGACGGGTGTGCTCCCACCGGATTAAAATATCTTAATAGGATTGTTTTGGTAGGTACTGCTTTGGTAAAGTCTTTAATTACTACTTCTCCCATTTGTTTGGTTGCTCCATAAGGAGATTCTGCTGGTTTAATTGGAGAGGTTTCTGTTACAGGTATGGCATCCGGATTTCCATAAACAGTGCATGAGGAAGAAAATACAAAATTGGGTATGGAAAATTCCTGTACACATTTGAGTAGGTTGATTAACCCAAACATATTGTTTTCATAATAACGCAGCGGCTCTTCTACGGACTCGCCCACCGCTTTATATGCTGCAAAGTGAATGATACCGTCAATATCCGGATTCTCCTGAAATACCGCCTGGGTTTCATCGAAATTTTTTAAATCAACGGTATAGTTTTTTACTTTTTTACCGGTAATTTTTTCTATGCCTGCCAATGCGATAGTGGTTGATCTGGAAAAATTATCTATAGAAATAACATCAAATCCATTCTCAATTAAATCTACGATGGTATGGGAACCTATATAACCTGTACCACCTGTAACTAAAATTTTTGCCATAAAAAAAGCGTATAATGTTTTCTGCAATATACGCTAATTCAATGCTTTGGCTGATTATTTTACTCTATCAATTTAATTATTGCATAGAATATTCCGGCAATCAATGCTGAAATTGGAATGGTTAAAATCCATGCCCACAATAGATTTACGGTTACGCCCCATCTTACGGCACTTAATCTTTTGGTTGCGCCAACCCCAATAATAGCACCCGTAATGGTATGTGTAGTAGAAACCGGAATTTTAAAGTGTTCGGTCATGAATAAGGTAATGGCACCTGCTGTTTCAGCAGCAACTCCTTCCAATGGGGTTACTTTCGTGATTTTGGTACCCATGGTTTTTACAATCTTCCAGCCTCCGCTTAATGTTCCCAGTCCTATACAAAGAAAGCTGGTAAATGGTACCCACGGATAGGCATTCACAAAAGTGTTGAAATCCATAATGACGCCATTGGTGTTTTTTTCATAGAAAATGATGGCGGCTCCAATAATCCCCATTACTTTCTGAGCATCATTTCCGCCATGCCCAATGCTGAATGCGGCTGATGATACCAGCTGTAATTTTTTAAACCAGTTTTCTGCTTTATAAGGGTTCGATCGTTTACATAGATGGACAATTAAAATGGTAATGACAAACGCAATGAACATACCTATTAAAGGAGCAAAGAAGATAAATAGGAAAGTAGGAACCACTTTAGCATAATTGATTACATCTCCTGCTTCTCCGCTCAATCCTCCTGCATGTGCCAATGCTGCTCCAATGAATCCCCCCATTAGTGTATGTGAAGAACTGGAAGGAATACCAAACCACCAGGTAATTAAATTCCAGGTAATTGCGGCCATAATACCTGCCATTAAAACTTCCAGCGTTATAAATTCAGCATTCACCCATTTGGCAACGGTATTACCAATACCAAATTCTTTGAAAATGTATTTGGAAATAAAGAAAGCCGCAAAGTTGAAAACAGCAGCCCAAAGTACAGCCTGAAATGGAGTTAATACCTTGGTTGAAACGATGGTTGCAATTGAATTGGCTGCATCATGAAATCCATTGATATAGTCAAATATGAAGGCCAAAACAATAATGATCACTAATAGTGTAAACATAACAATGTTTAATGCCTCTTAGGCGTATTTAATAATGATGGATTCAATTACATTGGCAGCGTCTTCACACTTATCCGTAGCAATTTCCATAACCTGATAGATTTCTCTTTTCTTGATTACTTCCTTAAAATCGTTTTCCTGCTGGAATAACATTTCAATACTCATATCAAATACATCATCCGCCTGGTTTTCAATACTGTTCACTTTTACCATGGCTTCGGTCATCTCTCTGAGATTTTTCATATCTCTCAATCCAAAAACCGCCTTTTTGATTTCAATGGTGCCCTGAAGAATCAGATCCGCCATTTTCTGAATGCCTGTATCGTTAGGATTTACACTATAAAAATTAATTTTCTTGGCCGATGCAAAAATGTAATCAGCAATATCGTCCAATGCAGTTGCCAGATAGTGAATGTCTTCACGGTCGAAAGGAGTGATGAAATTCCGGCCCAATTCGGTAAACACTTTATGGGTATTATCGTCGTTCTTGTGCTCCAGGTCTTCAATCTGAGCCAGAATTGCTCTTCTTTTGTCCTGGTCTGCTTCACTGACCATTTCTTTTAGTTTGCCACCCATTTCGTGAACTTTTTCTGCCACGTCTTCGAATAACTCGTAGAATAACTGGTTTTTTGGCATGAAAAAACGGCCGATATTGTTTATGCCCATAGTGTTTATTTTCAGCAAAAGTACCTTAATGGGCAGGTTGGTACATTCGTTTAAGAAAAGTTAATAATTAGATAATATACAAAATAAAATAAATTCGTAACTATTTAATAGATAGGGTAAAACCTACTGTAGTGCCCACATCAATTTTAGATCGGACATGTATGGTTTGGCTATGAGCTTCTATAATATGTTTGCAGATGGCCAGTCCTAATCCGGTTCCGCCAATATCCCTGCTTCTTCCTCTGTCGGTTCTGTAAAACCGCTCAAAAACCCTGGGTAAGTGTTCTTCAGCAATTCCTATTCCGTCATCGCTCAACTCTACCAACACATGTTCTTCATCTGTTTTATACACACTGGCTATAATCTGGCCATTTTCTTTTCCGTACTTGATGGCATTTACCACCAGGTTATTAATTACCTGTCTAATTTTTTCTTTATCTGCCAATACTGTGATGGGAAATTCACAGCCTTTTTTAATGCTGGCATTGATTTTTTTAGCGTCAATTTTAATGGACAGCGTTTCAAAAATTTCCTTGATTAATTCCTGGATAACAAAGTATTCTTTGTGTAAGGGCTGTTCACCTGTTTCCAGTCTGGAAATGGCATCCAGGTCTTTTACCAGATTTACCATTCGGGTTACATTTTTGGAAGTATTTTCCAGAAAACGAAGACTGACTTCTTTGTTGTCAATAGCACCATCTCTCAAGGTATCTATATATCCCTGAATGGCAAAAATGGGTGTCTTGAACTCATGCGCCAGATTTTGCAGAAACTCTTTTCGGAAAACTTCATTCTGTTTCAACAGTTCTATCTCAGCGCTTCTTTGTTCTGCCCATTTTTCTACGTCTTCTCTTACTTCATCTATTCCTTTTTGGGGCAGAATATATTTATAATAGGTTTCCTCTCTTTTGCTGGCTTTGGTTTGATAAATGAATTTGTAAATCAGTTTGATTTTTCTGTAAATGAATGACTCAAGAACAAAACCAATTAAAAAATAACTTCCCAGAAAGGTAACAATCAAGGATACAAATGCAATGGTTATATCTGGTTGTATCATCCAGATGCCCAATGAAATAGGTATGGCCAGTATGGCTGCGGTAAAGGCAGATAACTGTTTGGGAGAGAGATTCTTGGTGTTCAGCATGTAAGCAAATTACTGAATTGAAACTTAAGCTTTTGTCAAATTTCAAATTTATAGCCCACTCCTTTTACTGTGGTAATACAGTCTATGCCCAGTTTCTGCCTTACTTTTCTAACATGTACATCGATGGTTCTGTCGCCAACAATTACTTCATTGCCCCAAACCTGAGTAAGGATTTCATTTCTTAAAAAAACCCTGCCTGGCTTGGAAGCCAGCAGATAAATCAATTCGAATTCTTTCTTGGCCAGTACCACTTCATTACCATCGATGGTTACCAGAAACTTAACAGGATCTATACTGATATTGCCAATCAGAAGGGTCTTTCCTGCTTCTTTGGTAGACACTCTTCTAAACAATGCATTCACTCTGCTAACCAGCACTTTAGGGCTGATGGGTTTACTGATATAGTCGTCTGCGCCGGTTTCCAGTCCTTTAATTTGTGAGCTTTCGTCGCTCATGGCAGTTAAAAAAATAATTAAAGTATCCTGAAAGCTCGGTTGGGTTCTTAATATGGAGCAAACTTCAACCCCATTTTTTCTGGGCATCATGATATCTAAAATGATAAGGTCGGGATAAAGCTGCTTGGCTTTCTCAATGGCTTCATTTCCGTCCTTTGCCGTATGCACTTCGTAGCCTTCTTTTTCCAGATTATAGCGGATAATTTCTAGGATATCTGGTTCGTCGTCCGCAATTAAAATCTGTTTCGGCTTAACTTCCATATTAACATTCTGTTTACACAAAGTTAATTTCATTCCGCGGCATAAATGGCATTTTGTATTATTATCTAATTGTTAACTGACTGATTGACTATTTTTACAGCGCATATGTATAAATATTTCTATTTCATCTGTTTCTTTTTGTGCACTATTAATGCTGGCTATGGTCAGCAATCCGACTCGATGCCCGCCATCCCGGCCATGCGACAATTACACCATGAGTATATTATTAGATCCTGGGAAGCCATCCGCACGAATACCGCCAAACTGGTTCCTGTATCAGATGATGAACAAAGAAAAGTTGACCGTATCTTATTTGAGCTGAGAAGTTTTATTGAAAGAAGTGAGTTAATTGATAACAATGGAAAATACACCTGGCTTAGAGGGGTTAATGATATTTTAACCGGATACATAAATAATAGTACAGTGAACAGGCCAGCGCCAACTTCAATTGTAAAGCTTCTGGAAACCTATCAGACAGCTATGCAGAAGCAGTTGAAAGGAGAATCGATTGCCCCACTGATGCAATTTCTTGATTTGGAGTCTGCCGGACTTTTTGCAGAAAATATAGGACTCTTAAAGAACATAGGCATTGTTGAAGTAAAAGACAGTATCGTAGTTAAACAATGTGTTAGAAATCCCGACAGAATCTTGCCCATTCTGGTTAAAAGCCCGGGTACTGCTTCTGCTGAAAGTTTAATAATTCAGGCTGCATTCAGAAATCCGGAAGAATTATATAGTTATGCGGCAGCCCCGAATTCACTAGGTAAAAAGATTCAATCGGTGAATCATCCCTTTGTAAAAATTGTGGCGCAACTGGCTTTAACCAGTACCGGAAGAATGTACTTTCCATTTTTAGATCAGTTGTACACGGGTAAATTAAAAATGGATTCTATAACCCGTTTTGTAGGAAATGATACTTCATCGGGATATTATAGTTTGCTCGTTAAAACCCGCATTGATTATGCCAGCAGAATGCAGGCCGGAGACACCCCCATGGCTGCTAAAGTTTTAAGTGCCAAGTTAAAATCAAAAGGTATTGAGCTGTATATAAACGAAATCAATGCATTGCACGATGAAAATAATCCTGCGGTCCGTTTTAAAATAATCAGCCGGTTAAGTCCGCAGGAATTGTATTATCTGGCTGTTACAGGAGAAGAAGAATTATATACTTCCAGTTATGTAAATGGGGTTTATCCAAGGATTTTTTCGGGAATGAAAATTCCCAGGGCAGATTCTATTCTGAAATGGGTGAATTATGATTATTACAAAAAGTTCATAAAAATTGCAGCTGCCTATAACAAGCTGGACGATTTTCTTGCTAAAATGGATAAGCAGGATGCGGAGAAGCTGATGAAGGGATTTGTAAATGGGTTGGAAAAAACAAATTCACTGGAAGATGCGGTTGATGTGGCAGATTCTTATGCCAGCATTTATAATCCCTCACTGAAAAAATTAATGCTGAATCAGGTTCGCGCCGAACTAAACAGGTGCACTGAGATCAATAACAAGAGGGGCAAAGTGATTTATGAATTATTGGAGACCATTTTTTCTTCTCTGGAGCCAAATAGTAAAATTGATTTGTCTGCTAAACTGGGTATCATGCCCGTTTATGAGCTGCCTAATCAGTTTTTGAAGGATGAGTCTAACGGAAGGGTAGTTATGCAGCAATTTTTTTATGGGGATAAGGATGGGATGGTTATTTTCAATGCCTTCCTGAACAGGTTCAGAAATCCCAACTGGAAAATCACCAAAAAATCACAATGGGTGGAAGTGAGTTCCAGAAAAGGAGTTCCCATCACAATATTCGCCAATTTGCCACTGGATGAAACAGAAGACCTGGATACACAGTCTCAGGATAGTTTAATTGCTTATTTAAATGAGCAGCAACTGCATCCCAGCGTAGTCATCCACAGAGGGCATAGTTATTATCTGAATCAGACAGTACATAAAATGCCATCTTCTGCCAAACTGGTATTACTAGGCAGTTGCGGAGGGTACCAGCGTTTGAATGAAGTGCTGCAAATTGCTCCGGGAGCACATATTATTTCTTCCAAGCAAATTGGAACCGGCGTAATTAATCAGGGATTGATTAATGTAATCAGTGAAGATATTCGTTTGGGTAAAAATTTAAAATGGCCCAACTTGTGGAACAATCTGGCAGTAAGGTTCAGCGGAAGCGCCAGAGAGAAATTTGATGACTACGTGCCACCACATAAGAATCTGGGTGCCATCTTCATCACTGCATTCCAGTCGTCCATGCAACAGGAGTTTTAATACAATACAGTATTCTTGGTATAGCAAATTGTTTTGTTAAGCAGCTGACTGATTTATTGCAGAAAAGGGTTGTTCCTTTTTTCGTAGCCAATGGTGGTGGTTAAACCATGACCGGGATATACCTTTACTTCGTCTGGAAGAATGAACAGATTCCGCCTTATGCTTTGCAGTAATAATGCATGATTTCCTCCGGGCAAATCGGTTCTTCCGATACTTTCTCTGAACAATACATCGCCCCCAATTAAAAACGCCTGTGATTCACTGTAAAAGCAAATGCTGGCGGGGGAGTGCCCGGGAGCAAATATCACTTTCAAGGCATCATTTCCCAGTAAAACAGTATCTCCTGGATACAGGAATTGCAAGGGGCCTTGGTAGTTTTCAAAAGGAAGTCCCCATTTTTCACCGGAAAGGGGGGCCATTTTTAGCATGGCTTCTTCATCGGGGTGAATGTGGAGGGGCGTCTTAAAAGTATCATACACCCATTTGTTTCCAAAAACATGATCCAAATGACAGTGGGTGTTTAATAATTTTACCACTTCCAGTTCATTTGTCTGAATAAATTGGAGCAATTGATCCTGTTCTGCAGGAAAATAGCAACCTGGATCAATGATGATGGCTTTTTTATCTTCATTGTAAAGCACATATGTATTTTCCTGAATGGGACTAAATGTAAAAACCTTAACCTTTAACATATACCTATTTTACCTGCTTTTAATGGTAAATGACTAATTTTAAAGACCAAAGTTCGGATATGCAATTGAATAGAATCAGTAAACTCATTTTTTTTCTTGGAATCCTTGGTTCTTCAGAACTAAAGGCACAGGTAAACAGTGTTGAATTTGGCAAGAACAGAATTCAACATCAGAAATTCAACTGGAAGTTTTACCAGTCTCCTAATTTCAATACCTATGTTACACAGGGGGGTGTTGAGCTTGGAAAATTTGTTAGCCAGGTGGCTGAGGAAGAATTAAAGTCAATTGAAAACTTCATTGAATATTCATTGCAGCGAAGGGCCAATATTGTGGTTTACAACAATTACAATGATTTTAAAAGCAGCAATATTGGATTGGGCTCCGACTGGCAAAATTCGGGAGGGGTTACCAAACTGGTGAATAATAAAATCATTGTTTATTTTAATGGCAATCACAATAAATTAAAAAATCAGATCAGAGAGGGTATTGCCAAAGTACTCACCGATAATCTTTTGTTTGGGGACGATATTGGTGAGTTCGCCAGTAACCAGGCTTTGCTGGATCTTCCCAAGTGGATGGTGGATGGTTATGTAGCGTATGCGGGTCAGTCTTGGAGTACAGAAAAAGACGATGAACTGAAGAGTGCCATGCTAAGTGGCAGATACAATTCATTTTATCAGTTTGCTTTTGAAAAGCCTGTGCTGGCGGGTCATGCTTTCTGGAATTATATAGGTGAAAAATACCGCAAGGAAAATATTACTTATCTGCTCTACCTGGCAAGAATGTACAAGAATATCAATAATGCCTGTCTTAGAATTTGTAAGAAAAAATTCAATGATGTATTGAATGATTTCATGCAGTTTCAACAGGACCGTTATATCAAAGACATTCGTCAGCGCAGAAATCAGTTAAAAGGACAGCTGACTGTTACAGAGGAAATTGGAAAAAGGGATTATTTCCGCTTTCAGGCCAATCCCAATCCCCGAAGCAATACCTATTCTGTACTTGAATTTAAAAAGGGAATCTACACCGTTAAACTGATGGAGAATTTCTATGATGAAAAAGTATTATTAAAAAGCGGGGTATTAACGAATGGTCAGGATGTGAATCCCAATTATCCCATTATGGCCTGGGACGGCAAAGGTACCCGCTTACTTGTGATTTACTGGGAGAAGGGAAAGATCAACATGTTTGTATATGATTTGATTGCCCGATACAAACGCTTTAAGCAAACCATTGATGGATTTGATCAGATACTGGATGCAAGTTTTATGCTGGATGCCAATACCCTGGTTTTAAGTGCAGTAAAAAATGGACACGCAGATATTTATACCTATAAAATTGAAGAGCAGAAAGCAACACAGATCACCAATGATGTGTACGACGACCTGGATCCAACCATTGTATCTTTCCCGAATAGGGTAGGGATTATTTTTGCATCGAACAGGCCCGGTAACAATGCACCCAATAAAGACACTGTGCTACCCAGCCGCTATCCTTTCAATATTTACATGGTTGATATTCTGAACAGCAGTAACGAAAAGCAGATTTCTCAGTTGACCAATGTTAAAATGGGAAATGCCCGTTATCCAATGCAATACAATACCAATCACTTCACTTTTGTGTCTGATGAAAATGGTATTGCCAATAGATGGGCAGGTTTCTTTTCTACTCAGCGGAATGGGTTGGATACCTTGTATTATATAGGTGAGGAGATATTGCGTAATCCTGCTCCCAAAGAATTTGATTCTACCCTGATGGCCTGGCAAAAGCAAGAGCCGGACAGTGTAAGTTATTTTCAGGTATACAAGGACTCAACTTATACTTTCCCCATCACCAATTATCAGAGTTCGCTGCTGGAAACAAGAATTGCAGGAAACAATGGCCAGGTGAGTGAAGTAAGAAGAGAGGGAGATTTTAAGTTTGTTTACAAGCTAAAGGTAGATGAACAGGCATTGAACAGAAGAAATGTTACGGCAAGAAATACAGAGTACGTTAAGAAAATTTTAGATGAGAAAAAACTGGCAGAAGGGAAAGCAATTCAATACAATAATGCTAAACCGGCCAATGATACAGCTAAAAAAGTGGTGGTGTTTCAGAATGAGTTTGCGGATGAATTGCCCGATACAACTGTAAAAATGAATGCAGTTGCTACGCCACAACAAAGACAGTCTTCGCTAACCAGGTCTAAGTTGTACGATTACCGTTTAAAGTTTAGTTCAGATTATTTACTGGGCGGTTTCTCAAACAATGTTTTAATTAATCGTTATCAACCTTATGCGGGTGGTGCCGGTCCGATTCGTTTGAACAATGGGAATGACTTCAACTTTACTTTCAGAGTGGGGGTAAGTGATCTGATGGAAGATGTAAAATTTGTTGCGGGGATGCGTTTCGGAACTTCCCTGTCCGATAAGGATATTTTGCTTTCCTTCCAGAACAACCGCAGAAAATTAGATTGGGGACTTACTTACTACAGAAGCAATATCTCTAATTTCTACAATATACAGGTTAACAATATGCTTTATACTAATTTGTATCAGGGAAATATTACTTATCCTATCAATGAAGTAAAAAGCATAAGAGCTACTATAGGGTTGCGTTCTGACAGGGGGGTAATTAAGTCATTTGATAATTTGGCTGGTCAGCCAAATCCAATTGCACTGGGTTTTAAAGACACTGTATCCAAATATATCTTATCCAGATTGGAATATGTGCATGACAATACCATCAATCCAACACAGAATATCTGGAACGGTCTGCGTTACAAAGTATATCTGGATATAAATATGCCTACCCAGAAAACAGCACTCAATAATGGGAAAGCCACTATGAATTTTGGCTTCGATGGCAGGTACTATCACAAAATCTATCGCAACTTTATCTGGGCGGGTAGAGTAGCAGCTGATTTCTCATGGGGAAATCAAAAACTCATTTATTATCTGGGTGGGGTTGATGGCTGGATAGGGCCTAAGTTTAACAATGGCAATCAGCCGGCTGCGGATCAAAGCTATGCCTTCCAGTCTCTTGCTGTAAATATGCGCGGATACAGACAGAATATTGCCAATGGTAATAATGCATTTGTTATCAACAGTGAATTCCGTCTTCCCTTGTTTTCTACCTTGTTTGACCGACCCATCAACAATGCATTTTTGCGCAATTTTCAATTGGTACAGTTCCTCGACTTAGGTACAGCATGGAATGGCAAGTACAACGGAATCAAACGTCCGGGTGAAGTAATTACCAATAACCAAACTCCTGTTGTAGTAAGAATTGATGCAGGTGGATTGGGACCTTTTGCCGGTGGTTATGGTTTTGGGGTGAGAAGTACGCTATTGGGTTACTTTATGAAGTTCGACGCTGGCTGGCCAATGAAAGGAGTATTTAAAGGAGCGCCTGTGTA
>CALEST010000221.1 GCA_937907555.1 uncultured Sediminibacterium sp. | reverse complement strand
CCTGTGCATTCATATTGGCTCCATCCATGTACACCAATCCACCGTTCTCGTGAATAATGGCACAGATTTCCTTGATGGTTTCTTCAAATACACCGTGGGTAGATGGATAGGTTACCATCAATCCACCTAGATTGTCTTTGTGTTGTTCTGCTTTTGCTTTTAAATCAGCCACATCAATATTTCCGGCTTCATCACATTTTACCACTACCACTTTAAAGCCTGCCATTACTGCACTTGCAGGGTTGGTGCCGTGTGCACTGATGGGAATCAATACAATATTTCTGTGAGCTTCGTTTCTGCTCTTATGGTACTCTCTGATGGTTAACAAACCTGCATACTCGCCCTGTGCACCACTGTTGGGTTGTAAGCTACAAGCGGTGAAGCCGGTAACTGCACATAAGTAAGCATTTAGTTCTTTTAGAATCTGCTGGTATCCTTCGGTCTGATTTACTGGTACAAAAGGATGCAGGCCACCAAACTCCGGCCAGCTCACCGGAATCATTTCCGTTGCTGCATTTAGTTTCATGGTGCAGGATCCTAAACTGATCATGCTGGTATTCAATGAAAGGTCTTTGTTTTCCAAAGACTTTATGTAACGCATCATCTGGCTTTCGCTGTGATGGGTATTGAATACAGGGTGCGTTAAGTAAGCGCTGGTTCTTTGTAATGAAGCAGGTATTGCTGTTGCGCTTTCTACTGGTGCAATAGTACCTGCAGATTTCCCTGTTACTCCTTCAAATACTTTTACCAATGCCTGTACATCTGCAAGGGTAGTGGTTTCGTCAACAGTGATGCCGATGGTACCGTTGGCAAAATAGCGCAGGTTGATTTCCGCTTTTTCTGCAGCTGCTTTTACGGCTACTGCATCTACGCCACTGAAATGTAAAGTGTCGAAATAATTTGCGTTGTTCTGCTGAAGACCCAATGCAGTTAATGCTTTGGCGGTTGTTTGTGCCAGTGCATGCACTCTGCCTGCGATGTTCTTTAATCCCTGAGGACCGTGGAACACAGCATACATGGCAGCCATATTCGCCAGCAATGCCTGAGCTGTACAAATATTGGAAGTTGCTTTTTCGCGCTTGATATGCTGCTCTCTGGTTTGCAATGCCATTCTCAATGCACGGTTGCCCTGTGCATCAATGCTCACACCAATCAATCGGCCTGGCATACCTCTTTTGAAATCATCGCTGGTTGCAAAGAATGCAGCGTGTGGTCCGCCGTATCCCATGGGTACACCAAAACGTTGTGCTGAACCTACGGCAACATCGGCGCCTAATTCACCGGGAGAAGTTAATACGGTTAAAGCCAATAAATCGGTTGCCATAATTACATAGGCATTGGCTGCGTGAACGCCGTCAATGAATCCTTTGTAGTCTTCTATAGAACCATTGTCTGCAGGGTATTGTAATAAGGCACCAAAATAAGTTTCATCAAGGGTAGTTGCTTTGTAGTCTCCAAAAACCAGTTCCACCTGAATAGGAGCTGCGCGGGTAATTAATACCTGCTTGGTTTGCGGGAATACATTGTTGTCTACAAATAATTTTGGTTTGGTGATATTGTCTGTTTTATTGGCCAGGTGGAACAACATCGCCATGGCTTCAGCAGCCGCTGTGGCTTCGTCTAACAGAGAGGCATTGGCCATCGGCAATCCGGTTAGGTCTGCTACCATGGTCTGGAAATTCAATAAGCTTTCCAAACGGCCCTGAGAAATTTCTGCCTGGTACGGAGTGTACTGGGTATACCATCCTGGATTTTCAAAAATATTACGCAGGATCACACTTGGGGTAATGGTGCCGTAATAGCCCTGTCCAATAAAGTTTTTGTACAATTTGTTTTTAGCAGCCACTTTTTTCAACTCGCTCAGGTACTCGAATTCGCTGATGGCAGGCGGCACGTTCAGGTCGCCCTTGATGCGGATACTATCGGGTACGGTTTTGCTGATTAACGACTCAATACTCGGTTCGTTAATGGTGGCCAACATAGCTTTCAGATCACCAGGATTGGGTCCTATATGTCTGCGTTGAAATTCGGTGGATTGTTGCTGGAATAAATTCATACAGAAACGGGTCTTTTTTGAGCCGCAAAGGTACAAAGTTCAGAGAGGAAATTAACTGCTTTGTTGAGGGATTGGAGTATTTTTACAGCGTTGTGATTAATTTCTTAATATGTTTAAAGCTAGCACGTGGAAGATCTGTTGAATAATTGGGAGAAAAAGTCGGCTGAACACCAGAAAAACTACCAGCAATACCTTAAGAAAGCCAATAAAAACAAGGTGTTGAAGGTTTTGCCCGACCTGCATGAAGCGGCTTTTGAAAAAGTCAATTGCCTGGAATGTGCCAATTGCTGCAAGAATTATTCACCCCGTTTTAAAATGCCTGATATTAAAAGAATCAGCAAAGTGTTGGGTATGAAAGAAACTGCTTTCATTGAACAATACCTGCAAATGGACAATGAAGGGGATTATGTGGTGAAGTCTACACCCTGTCCTTTTCTGGGTTCCGATAATTTCTGCAGCATCTACGATCACCGACCCTCTGATTGTGCCCGTTTCCCCTATACGGATGAAGATGTGTTGCTGAAAAGGCCCCTGATTACCATTAAGAATTCCAGCTTTTGTCCGGCTGTGTACTATGTGCTGGAAAACCTGATGGTGGTGGCTAAATAATTTCTTTAGTATTTCATTTTGCGAAGCGCAGGCGCTTTGAACCAGGTGGCCACAACTACCAGGATGGTCATGGATCCTCCGAAAATTACGGATGGAATAACACCCATGATTTTGGCGGCCAGTCCACTTTCGAATTGTCCCAGTTCATTGCTGCTGTTGATAAACATCGAGTTCACACTCATGACCCTTCCTCGCATATGATCCGGTGTTTTCATTTGTACAATGGTCCCCCGGATAATTACACTGATGCCATCGAGTATGCCGCTCAGTAAAAGCGCAAAGAAAGAGAGCCAGAACAATTTGGATAAGCCGAATACTATAATGCAGGCCCCGAATCCACCCACTGCCCACAATAAAATTTTTCCCTGATTGGTTTTGAGTGGAAAGAGGGTAGACCATACAATAATACAAATGGCACCTATATCGGTGGCTGCGTTCAGCCAGCCAAATCCAATAGGGCCTACTGCCAGTATATCTCTGGCAAATACGGGTACCATGGCTACTGCGCCACCAAAAAAAACAGCGAATAAATCCAGGGACAAAGCACCCAGGACTTCTTTGGTTTTAAACACAAAACGCAGCCCCTCCTTCACGCTTTCCAGGCCTGTTTTTTCTCCTTTTTTATTGAGTGCTGGTTTGGCTTTTAACTGGAATAAAAAAAGAAAACCAATGGCTACAAAACCAATGATGATGCTGAGGGCGCCGGTATTGCCCATGCCTGCAATTAAAAATCCGGCAGTAGCATGTCCACTTACAGAAGCCGATAGCCAGATGCCCTGGTTCCAGGTAGTAGCGCTTTGTAATTGTTGTTTGGGTACAATGGCTGCCAGCATGGTGCCAAACAAGGGGCCTGTAAAGGCACGGATAATGCCGGTACAAAAAATAACTCCGTAAATGCAAAAGGCAATCCAGTTTTCCCCCAGTTTGGTTAAAGACAATTGCGTGCTCAGGAGCAGCAAAATGATTGCGCAGAGAAAATAAAATCCAATCCCCCTTAAAAGCAGTTTTCTTTTTTCGCTGATATCTATTACATAACCTGCATACAAAGCCAGGGAAACGGCGGGTATAACTTCGGCGAGTCCAATCAACCCAATGGCAAAGGGGTCATTGGTTAATTCATAAATCCACCAACCCGTTACGGTACCCAGCATCCGGAGTCCCATGATGAATAAAAAACGACCCGCTAATAAATGCCTGAACTCGCGAATGCGCAACACTTCAAAAGAAGGATGATTTTTGAGTGTCTTGGTCATGGCCATTTTACTATTGGGGTTGGTTTGTTTTTGGTTATGGTTGATTCATGTTTGTAGTTGAATTAAGCTAGGGCAGTGTAAAATAATGTTGACCCTGGTCTAAATCTTTTTCCAATGCATCCAGGATAATATTCACGTGTGCTTCGTTATTGATAAAGTCTGCATTGCTGGCGTCTACAAATATGGTTTTGATATTGTGTTGCTTTATATAATGCGTATAGGTTTCCTGAATATTAAACAGGTATTCGTCCGGGATACTCTGTTCATAAGGACGATTTCTCTTCTTTATATTCTGCTGCAATTTATTTACCGGTGCGTGCAGATAAATAAGCACGTCCGGAAACATGAGTTGCTGATGAATAATGTCGAATAGTTTCTGATACAAACGAAATTCCTCTTCGGGTAAATTTACCTTCGCAAACAAGAGACATTTGGTAAACAGATAGTCTGAAATGGTTACCGATTGAAACAATTCCTTGGTATGCACCAGATCTTTCAATTGTTTGTACCGTTCGGCCATAAAGAACAGTTCCAGCGGAAATGCATATTGGGCAGGATTGTCATAAAACTTAGACAAAAAAGGATTGTCTGCAAATTCTTCCAGAATA
>CALEST010000220.1 GCA_937907555.1 uncultured Sediminibacterium sp. | reverse complement strand
AACTGGGCTGCGGGTATTCTGCGTTAGGAGAATTAATTTTTCTTTCAGCTTCCCAATTATGATAGCTTCTGTTTAAATCTCTGTATAAATGCTTTGCTGTGTTCGCTTAATATTAGGCGGCCACTAATTCCTGCTCTTTCTTTCAGCAATTCATCCCAGTGTTCTGTTCCTTTCCAGAAAATAGTTTTTAATTCCATTAAAGCATCTGGGTTGGATTGCGATAGCGTAGTGGATAGTCTGATGATGGATTCATCCATGCCGGCTACATCAGGATGTAATTCTGCATATAAACTTTTTCTTCTGGCCCAATCTGCAGGTCTAAAGGTAACTGCATCAATGGTTAATTGTGAGAAAGCAGACAAGCCGATTTTTCTTTCTACTGCAGGACCTACCACAAAGGGTCCAATGCCTACTGCCAGTTCGCTGAGTTTTACATCCGCACCTTCGCAAGCGATGGCATAGTCTGCAGCTGCAGCCAGTCCAACTCCCCCCCCAATACATTTTCCCTGAATACGAGCAATGATGATTTTGCCGCAGGTACGCATAGCATTGATTACTTTCGCAAAGCCACTAAAAAATGCAAGACCCTCGGCCTCATTTTTAATGGCTGCTAATTCGTCAAAGGAAGCGCCTGAACAAAATACTTTTTCACCTGCTGATCTAAGTACAATTACTTTAGTTTCTTTATTCAGGCCTTCACTGTAAATCTCCTTTGCCAGTGCGTCTAAAATTTTGCCAGGTAATGAATTGCTTTGCGGATGAAAGAATTCAATGGTAGAAATACCGTGCTCACGCTCTACTTTTACATATCCTTCTTTGATGTGTTCAATCATATAATTTTAATTTACAGGTTTCTTGGCAACCATTGTTAAAATTGTTGCAATTCCGGTTAGCTCATTGGTTTCATCAATCATTTCAACCAACCATTTAACGATTCCTTTGTCAATATCAGTTGGTTCCTTTTTCTCCTGTCTTATTTTTTCTTTACAGGTAAAACGAATATGCATTTCGCTGCCAGGATATACTGGCTTGGTGAATCTTAATTCGTCGATGCCGTAATTGAGTAGAACCGGATTTTTTTCATAGCTATCCACAAATAAGCCGGCTGCCATACTCATTAATAGATAACCATGTGCTACTTGTCTCTCAAACATAGTGCAATTAAAATCAGTTCCCTCTAAATGCGCATAAAAATGATCTCCACTTAGGTCGGCAAACGCATTGATATCTTCGGCTGTGATTAATCTCTTCTCTGTTATTAACTGGTCCCCAATTTCTAATTCTTCGTAATACTTTTTAAAGGGGTGAATGGTATTGGTATTTCCGGTTGCCCCTGGCTGGTACACTTTGCTAATGGCCGTAATCATATCCGGAGATCCTTGAATGGCTACTCGCTGCATATAATGTTTCACACCCCTTAATCCCCCCATTTCTTCTCCGCCTCCTGCTCTACCTGGACCGCCATGAACCAATAAGGGCAAGGGTGATCCATGACCGGTACTTTCCTTGGCACATTGTTGATTTAATACCAAAATTCTTCCATGATAGGTACCTGCCCCAACTACATAGTCAGTGGCAATGCGAGTATCGGCTGTTACGATGCTGCTTACCAAAGAGCCTTTTCCTAATTTAGAAAGGGCAATAGCGTCTTCTGTTTTTTTGTAAGGCATTAAAGTGGCTACTGGTCCAAATGCTTCTACCTCATGCACCACTGTATTTCCAAAAGGATTGTCATTGAACAATAAAAGAGGACTGATGAATGCTCCTTTCACAGGATCTGCATCTACTACTTCAACGCTATCCAATGAACCGTAAAGAATACTGGAGCTGGTTAATAATTTCTCCACCTGTGCCTTTACTTCTTTTCGCTGGGATTCTCCTGCCAATGAACCCATTCTTACAGAAGTGTTTAATGGGTTTCCAATTACATTCTGTGCCAATGCTGCAGTTAGTGATTGCTGAACAGCTTCTATTTTATTTTCCGGTACAAAGATTCTTCTTACAGCGGTACATCTTTGCCCAGATTTGGTGGTGATTTCTCTTCTGACTTCTTTAATGAAAATATCCCATTCGGGCATACCCGGTTCAACGTCTTCGCCCAAAACAATACAATTCAAAGAATCGGCTTCCATGGTAAACGGAACATTTTCTGCCAAAATTTTGGGATTTGATTTGAGCAATAACCCCGTTTGGGCAGAACCCGTAAAAGTTACCACATCCTGGGATTGTACATTGTCTAACAAATCACCTGCACTGCCACAAATCAATTGTAATGCCCCTTCTGGCAATATGCCCGAGGCAATTATTTTTTTAACTACTGCTTCAGTTAAATAAGAAGTTACGGTTGCTGGTTTTACAATAGCGGGTACACCTGCCAGCAGGTTTACAGCAATTTTTTCCAGCATTCCCCAAACCGGGAAGTTAAAAGCATTGATATGCACAGCAACCCCCTCTTTGGGAATAAGTAAGTGATGTCCCATAAATGTATTCGCCTTACCCAAAGGATGATGTTCCCCATCCAAGCAATACGGCGTGTCTGGAAGTTTTCTTCTTAAGGATGCGTACGAAAACAGATTTCCGATGCCGCCCTCAATGTCTACCCAGCTATCTGCCTTGGTGGCACCGGTCTGATAACTGATGGTATAGAACTCATTTAAATGTTCTCTTAAGTAAATGGCTAAAGCCCTGAGCATTAATCCTCTTTCATGAAAACTCATTTTTCGTAAAGCCGGGTTGCCCTTGCTTCGGGCGTAGTGCAGGGCTGCTGCAAAATCCAGACCCTTACTGGTAGCTTTTGCTATAGGCTCCCCTGTTACGGCATTGAACAACAATTGTCCTTCACCCTCTCCCTTGATCCAATTACCTGAAATGTAGTTCTCAACTGTATACATATAGTTTTTATTTACGCAACAAAGCTAACGATTGATAGTTTACAAAAAGAGCATAAAAAAACCCGTCCGGATGGTATCGGGACGGGCATAGCAGTTGGTTATTGGTCAAAAACTTTAACAGTTCTATATGTTAAGACATTCTTTTATCGATTTCGCTGCAAAGATTTGAAAAAATTTCTTCAACAGTGCCTTCGCCTGGTATTTTAACCACTTTATCGAACTGTTCGTAGTAGTTTGCTACCACGGTTGTTTTGTCTTTATACTCTACAATACGGGC
>CALEST010000219.1 GCA_937907555.1 uncultured Sediminibacterium sp. | reverse complement strand
GGAAGAAACCAGGGATTGGGCGGGGTAGCAGCAAGAGCTTCCTTAATTCAATCCATAAGAGAAGAAAACAACTCAACCTTATTGCTTGATGCAGGTGATATATTTCAAGGAACGCCCTATTTTAATTTATACAAAGGTGAACCCGAAATCAAAGCCATGGCCAAAATGGGCTACGATGCGGTAACGATGGGGAATCATGATTTTGATGCAGGCATTGAAAACTTTGCCAATCAATTACAGCATGCCAATTTTCCCGTGGTGATTTCCAATTATGATTTTAAGGGAACACCGATGGAGTTTTTGTATAAACCATACACCATTATTCAGAAAGGAAAACAACGCATTGGAATTTTAGGAGTGGGTATTGAACTGGAAGGCTTGGTTCCCAAAAATTTGTACGGTAATACAGTATACAATGATCCGATTGTTGCAGCCAACCAAACAGCTGATTTACTGAAGCAGAAAAAATGTGATTTGATTGTTTGTCTTTCGCACCTGGGAGACAAATACAGCGACAATAAAGTGAGCGATGAAATTCTGGCCAAAGAGAGTCGGAACATCGATTTAATCATCGGTGGTCATACACACCGCTTTTTTGATCAACCCAGAAAATATAAAAACAAGGATGGTGGGGATATTTTGGTGAACCAGATGGGCTTTGGAGGCATACAAATGGGACGTTTAGATTATAATTTTTCGGAAGTAAAAAGAAATAAATCGCCGAAAGCCCATACTGTAGTTATAATGAGAAAACCAAGCGAATAAAAAAATTTTTTTTTCAACATAAAGTCTACATATTCGCAACCCGGTTTTTATTTTCGAAACATATCCACATATGGGGAAAATAAGATAACTTGTAAGCAGAGATAAAACTTAACTGATTATATAAAATTGTTCACTTAATTGTATGGCTAAGAACGCTGAAAATGTTTGGATCAATTGTTTAAAAATTATCAAAGACATTGTTGAATGGCAACATTACAAAACATGGTTTGAGCCAATTACTCCGGTAGAGTTGAAAGGAAATGTATTACTAATCCAGGTTCCATCTCAATTCTTCTACGAATACCTGGAAGAGCATTATGTTACGTTGCTTGCAAAAACTTTAAAACGTGAATTAGGAAAAGACGCAAGATTAGAATACCGCATCATGGTAGACAGCGGCAATACCAATAGCCGTGGTTCAGTTGATTTACCTGCCAGAGGTCCAAAGTCTATCAATAACAATGAAATGAACTTTCCACTGGTGATTGATAATCCTGTAAAGAATCCTTTTGTGATTCCGGGGTTGAAAAAAATGCAGATTGATCCTCAGCTGAACCAGGGATATATTTTTGATTCTTTTATAGAGGGGGATTGTAACCGCGTTGCACGCAGAGCCGGTAAAACGGTTGCGGAAAAGCCCGGTGCCAACTCTTTTAATCCTTTGGTGATTTATGGTGGCGTTGGATTGGGTAAAACCCACCTTGCCCAGGCCATTGGAAATGAAGTGAAAAGATTACACCCTTCCAAGGTGGTTTTATATGTTAGCAGTGAAAAATTCATTAATCAGTTTGTTGATCATAGTCGTAACAACGCCATTAATGACTTTATTCATTTTTATCAGTTGATTGATGTGTTGATTATTGATGATGTTCAATTCTTCAGCCGTGCTGAAAAAAGTCAGGATGCATTTTTTGCCATCTTCAACCATTTGCACCAGAGTGGAAAACAACTGGTACTGACTTCTGATAAAGCACCTAAGGATCTGGATGGAATGCAGGAGCGTTTGCTAAGCCGTTTCAGATGGGGTTTAAGTGCCGACTTACAGGTGCCGGATTACGAAACACGTATTGAGATTCTCGAGAAGAAAATGAAGAACGATGGTTTGGATATGCCGAAGGAAGTAATTAAGTACGTGGCATATAATATCAACACCAATGTTCGTGAACTGGAAGGAGCTTTAATTTCTTTACTGGCTCAGTCTTCTTTAAACAAGAAGGAAATTGATGTAGAACTGGCTAAGAAAGTGTTGCGCAATTTTGTTAAGACCAGCAGCAAGGAAATTACCATTGACGCTATTCAGAAAATGGTTTGTGAGTACTTTGATGTACCCTACGACCGTTTGTTACATAAGACACGTAAACGCGAAATTGTTCAGGCCCGACAGATAACCATGTACCTGGCCAAAGCTTTCACCAAAAACTCTTTAAAAACCATTGGAGAGCATTTTGGAGGCAGAGACCATACCACCGTTATCCATTCCTGTCAGACCGTAAAAGATCTGATGGATACTGACTCTATTTTCAGAGAGAATGTAATGGAACTAACTCAGAAAGTGCAGCTGGCTGCTATGTAATTCATTTTTATTTTTGGATTTTTGCCTCAATTTTTGGCAGTTATCCTCAGGAAACTTACTTTTGCATCCCTCTCCGAAAGGAGTAAGGACGGTGAGGTGGATGAGTGGCTGAAATCAGTAGTTTGCTAAACTGCCGTACGG
>CALEST010000218.1 GCA_937907555.1 uncultured Sediminibacterium sp. | reverse complement strand
GACCGTGATTGATAAATTCCGGTATCCATCCGTCATCTGTAGAAAAATTAATAGCACCATTCATCGCAGCCGTCATACCACTGGTTCCGGATGCTTCTCTGGGCACTCTTGGATTGTTTAACCAAACATCTGCTGCTTGTTTCAAACGTTTACTTAGCGCCAGTTCGTAACCAATAACCACTGCCACATTCTTGTAGTTCTTACTTAAGTGTACCAGATTCTTGAACTGCGAAATTGCAGGGTAATCAACCGGATAAGGTTTTCCTGCCCAGATAATCTGTACCGGATACTTAGTATTGCTCAGCATTTTCTCGAAGCGTTCCATGTCGTAGGTAAGCATATCTGCTCGCTTGTAGCCTGCAAATCTTCTTGCCCATACAATGGTTAATACCTTAGGATCAAATACTTTTCCAGTTTGATCGGCCACAATTTCAAATGCACGTTTTTTAAGGAAAGATTTACGATCATCGTATACTTCATCATTACCTTCTTCCATGGCACGATACATTTGTTTGTCGGCCCAATAACGCCAGTTTTGTGCATTGGTAATGGATGTAATAGGACAAATCCCTTCATGGTTCTTCCACATTTCACGGCTTACAACACCATGCAGAGCGGATACCCCGTTTGCTTTTCTGGCAAATCGAAGTGCAGCCAATGAATGATTAAACTGATCGTCGTGCGTCCCCGTTAATTTTCTAACTTCATCAATACTTAGTCCACAGAAATAACTCATTTTATGGCATAGGTATAAATCGTGCTTTTCGTTACCGGCTTCTTCAGGAGTATGGGTAGTAAATACCAGGTGCTCTTTTACTTTTTCAACGCTTTTGAATTTATTCAATAAATAAAAAGCAGAAGAAATACCATGTGCTTCGTTCAGGTGATACACGTCAGGGTTGAAACCCAGCTCATCTATCAGTTTTGCTCCACCCACACCCAACAAAATAAATTGTGCAACCTTGGTTGCCACATTGGCATCATATAAGCGGTGTGTAATTGTCTGAGAAACATAATCGTTTTCAGGTAAATCTGTACTTAGTAAAAACAGGGGAGCACTGTTAAAGGTCTCCGGATTTAAATAATAAGCTTTCACCCAAACCGGATGCTCGTGAATCAAAATCTGAAACTTAATTCCGGTATCTTCCAGAAAACTGTAAATCTTTTCCATGAAAGTAACCTGTAGGGTCTGGTCCTGGTTTCTGGCCTGATCATAATAGCCATATTTCCATAGTATACCCACTCCAATCATATTTTGACGCAATTCGTATGCGCTGCGTAAATGCGATCCAGCTAAATAACCCAATCCACCACTGTATATTTTTAAAGGCTGATGTATAGCGAACTCCATAGAGAAATACGCAGCTTTCTTAGCGTATTGCTCATTAATTTGATAAG
>CALEST010000217.1 GCA_937907555.1 uncultured Sediminibacterium sp. | reverse complement strand
GACGGGGTTTGTAATTTATGCAATGGCAGTGTGAAGAGAATTATTGCAGCAGACCCCAATAAACAGTTTCGCTTTGCTTCGCTGCAGGGAGATTTTGGCCAGCAGGTGCTCAAGCAATTTCATTTACCACCCCACGAACTGAATTCCTTTATTTTACTGGAGAACAATCAGATTTTCACTAAATCAACAGGCGCGCTGAAAGTAGCCAGAAAGCTATCCGGCGCATGGCCCCTGCTCTATGCATTTATCATTGTTCCCCGATTCATCAGAGATGGGGTGTACAATATCATTGCGCGTAACCGATACAAATGGTTCGGGAAAAAAGAAAGCTGCATGGTACCCCAGGCAGCTTTACAAGATTTATTCTATCCTTAAGCCTAAATAATTTTCTTTCAATTACACTGTAGGGTTTATTTGGCGAGGTATTCTACTTTTAAAGTAATGGATGCCGTTTTTTCTTTGGAACTGGTATTGAAAGAACCACCGTAACTGTAATCTTCATTGTCGTTCTTTCCTGTAATCTGGAATACACCCATATTGGCTTTCTTCAGTGAGCCTAAACCTACAGCAGAACTCTTTGCAATGGTTTCTGCCCTTAGTTTAGCATCTTCTGCTGCTTTGGCCAGTAAATCAATTTTTAATTCATTCAGTTTGCTGTAGTAATAGCTGGGCTTGTTAGAACTGAACTCAATTCCTTTCTGTAACAGTTCTGTTACTTCCCTCGACACTTTTTCTACCAGCTGAATCTGACGGGAATCTACTTTTACTCCACCCGTTAAAGTGTAACCGCTGAAGACAGATTTTGAAGTTCCGTTGGGGCCATTTTCATAATTAAAATTCTTAACCACATCAACGGCTAAAAAAACCATATTAGAATCGGGAATTCCTTTTTCCTTCAGATAAGCTTTAATAACTGACTCGTCCGATTTTATTTGTGTATAGGCTTCCTTTAAATCAAACCCAGAGCGACTGTATTGGCCTTTCCAAACAATCTGATCACTGGTAAAATCCTTTTCAGCCAAACCAGTTACCACAATGGTTTCAGCACTTATAAACTTATACTTATAAGCACTCCCGATTACAAATGCACCAACCACAATAGCGAGGGCTATTATAATAGCATTACTATATAATTTCATACAAATAAATTACTCGCTGATCATCTCTCTTACCACCCTGATTACATCTTCTGCATTCGGCTTACTGAAATAATCTCCATCACTTCCGTAACTGGGTCTGTGCGCCTGAGCAGTTAAAGTTCTCGGACTCACATCCAGCCACTGGAATGCTTTCTGTTCTTCAATCACCTGATTATACATATAAGCGGCTGCGCCACCTGGTACGTCTTCGTCTACAAACAAAATACGATTCGTCTTTTTTAATGATTCCAGAATCATATGGTTGATATCGAATGGAAGTAAAGTCTGAACGTCAATTACTTCACAACTGATTCCCTCAGCAGCAAGACGCTCAGTAGCGTCCTGAATAATCCGCAAGGTTGAACCATAAGAAACAATGGTAATGTCTTCCCCGGTTCTGATCACTTCAGGGATACCCAATGGCACCGTATACTCCAGCAAGTTCGCAGGCAATTTTTCTTTCAGACGATAACCATTCAAACACTCAATCACCAATGCAGGGTCGTTGGATGACAATAAAGTATTGTACATACCCACTGCCTGTACCATATTTCTTGGCACACAAACATACATGCCTCTCAACGAATTAATAATCATACCCATGGGAGAACCACTGTGCCAAATACCTTCCAGACGATGTCCCCTGGTTCTTACGATAACCGGACAACATTGCTGACCCTTGGTTCTGAAATGAGTAGTAGCTACATCATCACTCAGAATTTGCAAGCC
>CALEST010000216.1 GCA_937907555.1 uncultured Sediminibacterium sp. | reverse complement strand
GTGTGTCTACCTGCATGGTTATTGTTCAATTCTGATTTTAATGGAATTGGAATGTGCTTTTAATGCCGGAGCGTACATGCTTTGAATGGAAGCAAGCCCCGCTGTGTATAAACCAGTATGTGTGGCTCTCATGGTATAATCCAGTTGATGTGTACCCTTGGGTAAAGAATGGAAATAATAATTGGTACTTACATCTTTGGTGCTTTGATAATAAATAGAACGGCTTTTCCATTGGTAGCCACTTAGAACATCGGTTGGCTCTGTTGCTGCAGGACGTAAATCCTTAACATGCACATAATCCATTTCCCTGTCTGTTTTTATACTCAGCGTTACATTTAATAATTCACCCACTTTCACAGGCTCATTTTCATTCAATAAAATCCATTGGTTATTTCTGAAAACACGGAGGGTCTTATTGATTTCAATAGGTCCTGTGCTGGCTGTAATTTCATCCATATTGGCTAAATATTGCCAGTAGATACTTCCATAAGAGGGTTGATTCGACACAATGTTTTGTGTTCCAGTTGTAACAGTGATATTTCCCATGGAAGCATTTACTTTATTGCTTTCAAAACGCTTTTTAAAGTAACCAGATCCTTCCATTGTTTTTTCAGTAGCTGTTCCAATGGTAGTATTTCCCAGTTTTATTTGAACGGCTCTTTTATTGCTGAACCATTCTCCTGCATTAGCTACTATACTGTACACCGCTTCAGTTGTGCTCATGCTATTACCCCAATGATTGGCTTCTTTGTTTACAATTAACCAGGTAAGCATACCGCTGATGAATTGCTTGTAGGGTTGATTTGGAAGCGCAGCGTTGATTTCACTGAAACAATCAATCATCATGCTCTGATGCTGTATGGGCATAGCATACCATCTGGATGTTAATCTGTTTTTCCAATACACCCCTTTGCTGATTTCATTCATCGATTGTTCTGTCAGCGATTTCAAGATTCTTGCCGCTAAAGCAGTCTGATTATTTCTGTGTGCAAGTAATGCTGCCATGGCCTGTCCATATAAATTTTGCTGCGACCAGTTGTCCAATGCTTTCTTTAAATAAAATTGATAAGCAGAGTCGTTGGTTATAGCAATATCTTTGTAAAGGCTTCGCATTACCAGATAATCCAATGGAATGCTTATTATTGTTGCGGTTTTGTCTTTTTTGTAACGGAACTGGATCTCACTGTCCATATAATGATTGGCTTTTACCAGCATCACTCTTAATCTTGCAGTCAGGGATGGATCTATGGCGCCGATTTTTTTTAGTTTTCCTAACTGTGTTAAAATATAGTTGGTTATAAACGGATCCGAATTGCCGCCTTCGAACCAGCTGAAACTTCCGTCTTTACCTTGCAGCTTTTCCAGACGGATAATCCCTTCTTCATTTTCACTGGTAATGCGCTCTGTATTAAATTGGTTAGCCAGCTCTTTTAATAAAAGGTTGCCTGCTTTTGCGTCCAGTACCCATGGTGTTTCTTCCAGTAAAATCTGCTTTAATTCGCTATTCTTTTCTAATGGGTTGAGTAATGCTGTGCTGTCTTTTCTCCAAGTTTCCAATGCCGTACCAATGGCAGGATATTTTTTAAGGATATGCAAAGCCATCAGGTTAGCATAGATGCGGCTGAATTGCTGAATGGCAGATTGTTCCGGATCTGTTTTTATATAGCCCAATGCCTGTATGGCATTCCAGGCGGGTTGTGTAGTGTATTCAACTGTAAGTGCTTCTGTGCTGATTCCTTCACTTTGGTTGTTCAGTAATTTGCTGAAACTGAATTGTTGTGTGGTGTCTTTAGATAGATAGATAGGTAGCGTTTCAGTAATGAACTGTCTATTGCTTAAAACCGGAATCATATGTTCTTCTCCGTCACTGAAGCTATTGGTTTTTGCAATCATGCGAATACGCAGGGGCTTGTTGTAGCTGAATGGAATTTGTACCGGGAATTGCGCAATAGCAGATTGCCCGGCTTCTGCCGTGAAATATTGCTGTGGAAATACATTCTGAAACCATCCGTCTACTGGTGTATTGGTGGTGGCATCAATCAATTCCAGTGTTATGGTTCCGGTTAATT
>CALEST010000215.1 GCA_937907555.1 uncultured Sediminibacterium sp. | reverse complement strand
AAGAACGAAGATTAATTCAATCGCTTGCTTATTCTGCGGAAGAAAAATATTTGCACCTCTTAGCCAATAATCCAAAGCTGGTTCAGAAAATCCCCCAGAATTTAATAGCATCTTATCTGGGCATCACCCCGGAAACGCTCAGTCGTATCAAACGGAAAATAACCCAATAGACAATGGTTTGATTGATATAGGTCAATACTATTTCTTGTTTTATCTCAATGGCAAGAAAATAATGGCAAGCTAATTTTGCATCTCAAATTCAAATGATGCAGTACAATAATATTGTTGCTATACTAGGGGCCAATTCAGATGTAGGTCAGCGAATTGCCAATAGCATATCCGGACAATACCCTGTTTTATTAATGGATGCAGACAAGGAAGCATTAAAGGAGTCACAAAAAGCCATTCAGGCGATTAATCCTACAGCCAATATTACCATACTGGAATGCAGTAAAGAAGCTTCCTGGGAAGCAGATATTGTAATTATTGCAGTTGAAAAGGAAGAAGAGCAACAATTGATTGCAGAAAGAATCAATGAATTCACTACCTGCAAAATCGTTATCCAAATACGTCCCGAGAACAATTCAATGCAGCATCTCCAGCATAAACTACCCTATGCCAAATTCATGTTGGTAGACTGGGGTAATACAGCCGCAATAGTAGAGGGGAAAGATGAAATGGCATTATCAGTTACCGGAGAAATTATCCATTTATGTGGTTTACAACCCATTTTTAAAAAGTCATTAATTTAATCAATATACATATGAGTACTAATGTTTTGTTTACGCCTTATCAGTTGGCAGATTTAACGTTGAATAACAAAATGGTGATGGCACCCATGACCAGAAGCAGAGCAGACAATGCCGGGGCTGTTCCCAATGCATTAATGGCAGAATATTATGCACAAAGAGCTTCTGCGGGATTAATAGTAACAGAAGGTGCGCCTGTAAGTACATGGGGCGTAGGATATATAAATGTGCCAGGTATTTACAGTGATGAACAAGTAGAGGGTTGGAAACTGGTAACCAAAGCTGTTCATGAAAAAGGAGGCAAGATCTTTGTTCAATTGTGGCATGTGGGCAGAATGTCTCACCCTGATTTTCATAATGGAGCATTACCATTGGCGCCTTCAGCTTTAAATCCCAATGAAAAATCGTACACCAAGAACGGGTTTACCGATACAGTAACTCCTCGCGAAATGACCATTGCAGATATCAAGCAAACGGTTCAGGATTTTAAGCATGCTGCTGCCAATGCCATCAAAGCAGGTTTTGACGGAGTTGAAATTCACGGAGCCAATGGATATCTGTTGCAACAGTTTTTTAATGCCACATCTAACCAGCGAACTGACGAGTACGGGGGAACGGCTGAAAACAGAGCAAGAATCTTGTTTGAAATTCTGGATGCATTCAAAGATGTAATTGACTATAAAAAAGTAGGGCTTCGTTTAAGTCCAAGCTTAAACGGATTGTTTGGAATTACAATGGACGAAACCACTATCCCAACACACGAATACATTGTTAATCGTTTAAATGATTATGGTCTGGCGTATTTGCATTTAACGGAGCCTTTTGTTCCCGTTGATCATTTGTCTTTCGCTGTAACAGAAATAGCGAAACATTTCAGACCGCTTTACAAGGGTACTCTAATTATTAACAGAGGATTTAACAAGGAAACGGCTACCGCAGTATTGGAAGCAGGAGATGCAGATTTAGTTGCTTTTGGTGTTCCTTTCATTGCTAATCCCGATTTAGTAAAGCGATTTGAAACCGGTGCTGCATTAAACGAAGTAGACACGCAAACATTTTATACACCTGGAGAAAAGGGATATACAGATTATCCTTTTTTAACCGCTTAAATAATTACAATGGAATCATTACAGAATAAAGTGGCATTGGTTACCGGTGCCGGAAAGGGAATTGGAAAAGCAATTGCCATTGCTTTGGCAAAGGAAGGCGTTCATGTTGGACTAATCGCCAGAACAGAAAACGACTTACAGCAAGTTGCAGCAGAAATTAATGCCTTAGGGGTTAAATCAATTATTGCAACAGCTGATATCAGCAATATCAATGCAGTAAACTGGGCAGTTGAAAAAATAGAAACTGCATTAGGTCCGGTTGATATCCTGATAAACAATGCTGGAACAGGAACATTTGGAAAGTTTCTGGATCTTAGTCCGGAAGTGTGGGAGCAACAAGTGAAAGTAAATCTGTTTGGTGTGTATTACACCACCAGAGCGGTTTTACCACAAATGATGAAACGCCTTACAGGTGATATTGTGAATGTATCTTCAACTGCCGGATTAAGAGGAGCCGCAACTACCAGCGCCTACAGTGCATCTAAGTTTGGTGTAATGGGATTAACAGAGTCGCTAATGCAGGAAGTAAGAAAGTACAATATCAGGGTTACAGCAATGGCTCCCAGTACAGTGGTTACCGAATTGGCACAGTCTGCTAATTTAATCAACAACAATGAAGAGCGTTTGATGCATCCGGAGGATTTTGCAGAATTGATTATTGCACAATTAAAATTAAACAGAAGGGTTTTTGTAAAAGAGAGTTCAATTTGGTCTACCAACCCTTAAATTTATGCATCCTAACACCCTAAAGCGGTAAAGATGCAACCAATTAAATATCTTTTATTTAGCCTGAGTCTGCTTTTGATTCACCTGCCCGGAGCAAGTGCACAAAATTCAAAAGCAGACTCTGCTATTTTATCCATCATGAGGGAGACTCCAGTTATGGGATTATCTGTAGCTGTGGTGAAAAAAAATAAACTTGTTTTCACCAATGCATATGGATATAAAAACCTACAAAGCCTTGAGCCGCTTGCTTCCAGTAACCTGTTCAGAATAGCTTCTATTTCCAAGTCTTTTACAGCAACAGCTATGATGCAGCTGGTTGAGAAAAAGAAAGTTTCCCTGGATGACGATATCAGCGCACTGGTCGGCTTTATTGTGCGAATTCCTTCTTTTCCAGAGCAACCTATTAGTTTAAGAATGATTTTATCTCATCGTTCTTCCATCAATGATAGTCAGGGGTATTTTAGCCTGGATGCCATCAACCCCGCAAAAAATCCAGATTGGAGAAAATGTTACAATTCCTATGCACCCGATTCCGGATATCAATATTGTAATCTGAATTATAATATGGCAGGTGCTATTCTGGAGCGGATCTCTGGAATACGTTTCGATCAATACATCCAACAGAATATTCTGCAACCGCTAAGTTTATTAGGAGGGTATAATGTGGATGAGTTCGAGTCTCAGCAATTTGCACAGATATACGAATACAACAGAGACTCTGCAAAATTTCTATTTTCCTCAGGCGCTTATGCATCCCGTAAAAAGGAACTTGAGTCTTACACACTCGGCTATTCAACCCCCATTTTTTCACCAACAGGGGGGATGAAAATATCTGCGCCGGATTTGGCAAAGTATATGATGATGCATGCCAATTACGGAAAGTACAATGGCAAAAGAATTATTGCTAAAAAGAGTGCCAGGAAAATGCAAACCATATATTCTGAGAAAGAACAATATGGTTTGGCCTTGTCAAAGTCAGCTAACCTGATAGAAGGGAAAACCCTGGTTGGGCATACCGGTTCTGCTTATGGATTGTATAGCATCATGTTTTTTGACCCCAAGGAAAAATTTGGTATAGTAGTTATTAGTAACGGATGTGATCCTGCTTATGAAAAAGGATTCAATAAAGTGCTGAGAAAAGTTGCCAATATATTGTATGAAAATATTGTGATTCAGTAAACGATGGTGTATCCGCTAATTGACTTTTCTTTTTCCCCTGATTTGAGTTTAACTATTCCGGATCCGGATAAATTAAAAGCAACCTATGAAACATTGCTTTTGAATAATACCGAAACTGAATTTCCATTCTGGGCAAAATGCTGGCCATCTTCTCTGGCAATGCTTTCGTATTTGAAAAGTCATCCAGATATAATAAATCACAAACTAGTATTAGAATTGGGCGCCGGAATTGGCTTGCCTTCTTTCTTTGCTGCAAAAACAGCATCTTCAGTATTCATAACCGATTATGCCAAAGAGGCTGTGGAACTGATGCAAATAAACATTGATGCTCTTGGATGTAAAAATGTAAAAGCATTGGAACTGGATTGGAATAATTATGTCGGAGATATTCCCGCAGATATTGTTTTGCTAAGCGATGTTAATTACGATGAGAGGGATTTTGAATCATTAAAATTAGTATTGAAGTCTTATCTGGAAAAAGGGGTCACTATTTTATTAGCAACCCCTTACCGAATAAATGCAAGTTCTTTTGTTACCTATTTTTCTTTGTTCATTCAGGAACAGGAATTGATTGCGGTTCAAAATGAAGGAACGGAAGTAACGATAGGGTTATTTGTATTGAAATAAAAGGGGGAATAAAAAAGCAACAATAAACGCCCAGCCACCATAGACAGGCAAGTAAGCAACAATCGTATTGGCAACTTCTTCAATGGCTTCTTTCTTTTTAGTTGTTTTAATCAGTTTAAAAAACACTAAAATAAGATTGGTAAATATAATCAGGTTGGCACCCAATACAGCTAATCTGTTTGCACTGACGCCAAATTCTGATAGTCTGAAGAGAATAGCAGACAAGGCTATTCCATTCACAATAATGGTAACTGTTGACAGCAGCAGTAACAGAATCGTATTTACTCTACTATCTTTTAGTTTGTTGGCTTCAATAACCGAGAATAGAATCAAAGCCATCACCCCTATCAATACCAGATTGAAAATGAGTAAGAAATCTCTGTTGCTGTAAATACTTTTACCTGTTGCAAATAAGGTAATCGTAAAGATGGTAAGCATGATTAGTACAAGTGGTGTGAATATTTTGGCAATCAGCGGGGTTATTTTGTTTACCAGTCCTGCATTGTTTTCTACCAGGTAACTGGCAATTAAGGGAACGGCAGATAGACCTGTTATGACTACATAGTTAAAATAAAATGTTTCAATCTTAACTTCAATCAGATTAAACATACCAATGGTTAATGCGGAAAAAATAAATCCCGAAATTACCAGCATTGCCGACATTACTGCCAGATTGCTATTATAAATCAGGTATTGAATTTTTGATTTTGAATTTTTTACTTCTCCTTTTATGTAAATAAAACCCAGTATTGTCCATGCAAGAATAGGCATATGCATGCAGGCCAAAATCAGAGAATCATTTGATTCAACCGAAGGCAATAAGTTCATGTACACCCATGAAAGAATTATAACCACTAATGCGATAGCTGCTTTTTTAATATCAATTTCTTTTTTCCAGATAAAGTAGGCCATTAAAGTAGGAACTATAATGAATGACAGGTTCTTTGCGTAATATTCGTCTTCTGTCAGTCCAAAAAACTGAGGTATTTTGGCTATAAATGTTGCGATGATAATCCCGCAGGAAATAAGAAATAATTCTGCAAATTGTTTGCTGGATAATTTTATGGTCTTGTTTTCCATTTTAAAGTGTTTGTCTTATTAATTTTTCAAGTGCATTGATATGCTCTTTAAATGCTTTCTTTCCCAGGGTAGTAACTGAGTAGGTTGTATTTGGTTTTTTCCCAATAAATTTCTTTTCAACTTTTATATAGGCCAATTTTTCCAGGGCGGTAATATGACTGGCAATGTTTCCATCCGTAACCTGAAGCTGTTCCTTTAAGGTTACAAAATCAACCTGATCTGCTACCATTAAAACAGACATAATGCCCAAGCGAACCCTGCTTTCAAAAGCCTTATTCAGATTTTCTATTCGGTTTTTCACTTTTCGTTTTTATAGTAGATAATAAGTCCAAATACAATGTGTAAAATTCCAAACCCTATTGTCCAAATGAATAGTCCATGTGCAGTAAAAATTGAACCCAGTAATCCGAGTGCAATCATACATATTCCCAAATAGCGCATTAGATCAATCGTGTATTTACCTGCATTCAACATGCCCATACCATAAAACAAAAGGGTAGCAGGTAAAATCAATTCAATTTGTCCGCGTTCTAATAGAATCGCGCTATAAATGGCTCCTGCGAGTAATGGAATTGAAAAGTTCAATAACATTCTTCTAGCAGTTAAATCGAATGGACTTGCCCCTTGTTTTTTGGCATTCACCGCAGACAAATAGGCTGAAATTCCAAAGGCGAGCAACAATAAAATTCCCAGATTAAGCAGAATTAGCATTCCTTTTTCTGTTAATGATTCTGTTGATGCTGACCATATGTCGGCATAGGAAATAGATTCACTCAATGGGGTATCCAGTATAGAATAAGTGATAAAACTGCTAATCAGGGCAAGCAGGCCTGCAATAGCACCGGAAAGACCACTCAAAGCTGAAAATCTGGAAGAGCGTTCCATCAGCCTTTTAATGTCCTGGATGGCATCCAGCTGTTCTTCTTGTTTGCTCATTTTGATATATTTAAAAGTACTTTGAAATACAAAGTAAGTTGGTTTTCCCAATGCAGCCAAATTTTTCTTTGCCGATTTCGTAAATGGAATTCCTGCTTGCGTTAGTCTGCTTCACTATCTGCGCTTAGTTTCGCGGCTCAATTATAAAAGTATCAATGAGCAAGGCTTCAACTAAAATGCGTGTTTACCATCGTTATCTGGGATTTTTTCTGGCAGGAATAATGGCCATTTATTCTATTAGTGGTATTATGCTGATTTTCAGAAATACCGATTTCCTGAAGAAGGAAAAATATAAAACTACCATTGTAGAACCCAACCTTGATGAAGAAGCATTGGGCAAGGCAATCAAAATAAAAGAGTTGAAATTCATAAAGAAAGAGGGAGATATGGCTTTTTATAAGCAAGGAAATTATCAGCTCTCTACAGGAAAAGCCAATTATACGGTAAAAGAATTGCCTTATATCATTAGTAAAATGAATAATTTTCACAAGGCCAATACCAAGCATCCATTGTTCTATCTTAATATATTCTTTGGTCTGTCGCTGATGTTCTTTGTAATCTCTACTTTCTGGATGTTTGCACCCGGCACACGTATTTTTAAAAAGGGGATCTTATTTACTATTGCTGGTGTGATTCTTACTTTGGTACTACTTTTTGTGTAAGCAAATTACGGAATTGCGAAAGCCAGGTATTTATCACCTGAGGGCGTTCCCAATTTTCCTCCTCCACAGGCAATAACAATATATTGTTTACCATTGATAGAATAAGTAGCAGGTGTGGCAAATCCCGGATAAGGCAATTGATACTCCCACAATAAAGCACCTGTTCTTTTGTTGTATGCCCTGAACATTCCGTCTTTGCTGGCTGCAATGAATAAAAGACCGCCAGCTGTAACAACTGGTCCTCCATAATTTTCCGTACCAGTGTGAATTCCATTCGCTTTTAATTCGGGTGTTTCTCCTAAAGGATTTTTCCAGATCAGTTTTCCGGTAGACAGATTAATTGCATTGATACTTCCCCAGGGCGGCGTTATTGCGGGATAACCCTCTTTGGTTAAAAATTTATGATACCCTGTACTGGAGTAAGGGATATTCCAATAGCTGTTTTCCTGTATGCTTGATTTTGTAAATAATTTATTGCCAGTTTTCAGCTTCAGGATAAAGCTGGCCAGTGACTCCAATTCTTCTTTGTTTAGCTGACCAAATGCAGGCATCATTCTTCGCCCGTTCTTTAAAAGTTCAATTAAACTATGTTCGTTGTATTTTCCGGATACATCTTTTAAAGAGGGATTATTGCCGCTACCCTGTAATTCATTGCCGTGACAACTCATGCAGTTGGTTTTATACAATCTTTGTCCGGCGTCTGCCCGGGTTTCTCTTTTATTGTCTTTCTTCTCTTTGTTTACCATGGTTAATATCCAGGGCATTTCATTGGCATTCACATACAAAATTCCTGATGAGGGATCAAAAGCGGCCCCACCCCATTCTGCTCCGCCGTCAAAGCCAGGGAAGATAACAGTTCCTGCTTTAGAAGGTGCAGTATACATATGATGATGATTCAGTTTGGCTAACCGCTCTTTAATTTCCTTTTGTTCATCTAGTGGTATAAATGGATTAATCTCTTTTTCTGAAAAGGATTGTCTTACAAATGGCTCAATGAATGTTGGATAGGGTTGTGTTATTGCTAATTTTTCTCCGGTTAATTCAGTTTGGTCCGGAACGGGCCTTTCTTCAATAGGATACAATGGTTTACCTGTATTTCTGTCCAGTAAAAAAACGAATCCGGTTTTAGTGGGCTGTGCCAATGCCTCTACAGACTTGCCGTCTTTTTCAACCTTAACCAATGCGGGCGCTGTAGGCAAATCCCGATCCCAAACATCATGGTGTACTGTTTGAAAATGCCATTTTCTTTTACCAGTGAGTGCATCCAGTGCTAAGATGCTATTGGCGAATAAATTATCACCCAGTCTTTTACCTCCATAAAAATCATAGGATGCAGAACCTATTGGAGCATACAGTGTACCGGTTTTCTCATCCAGACTAAATCCAGCCCATACATTGGCTCCCCCAATATTTTTCCAGGCATTTATATCCTCCCAGCTTTCAAAGCCGTCTTCTCCCGGTTGAGGTATGGTGTGAAACTTCCACCTTAGCTTTCCTGTATGAACATCATAGGCTCTTATATAACCAGGTGCAGCAGCAGCTTCTTCATTTACCCTTGACCCAATTATAATTAAGTCTTTGTAAATAATCCCCGGACTGGTCATGGCTATATAAAGGTCTGCCACATTTCTGCCCAGGTCGTTGTGTAAGTCAATCCTTCCTTTGTTTCCAAATGATTCAATTAATTCACCCTTAGTAGCATCCACACAAAAAAGATTGGCGCCAGCAGCATAAAACAATCGTTTTGAATCCTTGTCTTCGTAATAGGTAACACCTCTGCAAACATTCATAGAAAAATAGCCAACACCCTTTACTTCATTATCGATGACTTTATAGGGATCAAAAGTCCAGAGCGATTTTCCAGTATTCGCTTCTACTGCAAATAGTTTCAATTTGGGTGAAACTCCGTAAAGTGTATTTTTAATGATGATCGGGTTAACCTGAATTTGGGTAAACTTCTCAGCATCTCCGGTTGAATATTCCCAGGCTTTTTTTAATTGATGGATATTATTTGTATCAATCTCAGTTAGGGATGAATAATGAATATTGTCTTTGCCGCCACCGTATACTTCCCAGGAAGAATAATGTTTGTTTTTATCCTTGCAAGACATTGCCAATAAAAAACTCACAACTAAACTCAGATATGAAGTATACTTCATTGGGATTTATTTCATTTAAATTTAATTAATGATCTCCAAATGGGTTATATACTACTTACCTTTTCTTTTGTTTTTGATTTCAGTTGTAAGTCCTTTTTAGTTACTTTCAAATCTTTAAAGTATCCAATGGTTCCAATGTCTACGTAAAGACCAATATGTCCTTTCTTTATTTTCCCTAACATCTTATTTACTACAAAAGAAGAGTACTTCATGTTATTGATAAATAACTCTGCACTTTCTCCGTTCACTTCAATACGCATGGTAATCCATTCATTTAAAGAAACAGGAGCAGAACCTTCGTAATGGAAAGGGGCAATTTTTCTGAGTGTATCAAATTTGTAATTTGGATAAGAAAAATACTGGACAGTATGATTTCTGTAAAGTTGATTATTAATTCTGCCTACTTTGGGTCTTAGATAAATTGATTCTAGCGCACTATCATTTTCAGCTATTCGGAACATTAGTCCAATAAATCCAGCTATTCCACTGTATGGAGCAGGCGATTTTAATTGACTATACATTTTAACTTCAATAATGCCATTCTCAAAATCATTTAAACCAATTAGTCTGGCATAGTGTGGCTCATCAACTGTTTTTTCAATATTGTTGGAATCGAAAGGAATAGCTGTAAGGTCTCTTTCTATTTTTAGTACTTTAGTCCCCTGAAATTTGGTTACTTCTCCCAACACATTATGGAGTTCAAATTCCTGATTCTGAAGCTGAACTTTTTTAAATTGATTTAAAGTTGCATTTTTTTGTTGGCTATAGCTTAATTGACAGCCAAATAGATAAGCAAGTCCTATCAAATATTTTATATGCCGGTTAGTATTGATTGTTTTCATGCTATTAATTTTTACAAACCTACATGCAATAGTGTAGATTTGTAACTAATATCGTGAATACTAGTAACCTAAAAGTAACCACTATTTTATGCGCTATATTCAGAATCCATATCAGTGCCCGGTAACGAGAACCATGTCTATTATAGGGGGAAAATGGAAGCCCATCATATTAAATTGTATTGGAGAAAAGGCGTTGCGATTCGGAAAGTTGAATCAACTGATTCCGGCAATCTCAAATAAGGTATTGTCAAATGAATTAAAGGAGCTGGAGGAGTTAGGTTTAATTTCAAGAAAGGAATATAGTGAACTTCCACCGAGGGTTGAGTATCAATTAACCAAAACGGGATTAAGTTTAATCCCCTTACTACATGAACTAGCGAATTGGGGTAATACGAATCTGGCAAAAAAACTGGAAAATCTGGTAAAATAGACTCGATTTTTCAACATTTTTCGCAAAAATCAATGCTTATTTTGCTTGTTGTTCAATAAAAGAGAGTTTATCCCAATACCCTCTTTGGTAAATGATTTTATCATTTTCAATCCAAAAAAACCCACAACCCCTTAAGCCTTTGGGGTCCTTCCATTCCAGCATGCCTACATTGCCATCTTCAAAAATATTTTCCACGATACAAATCATTTCAAATTGCTCAAACTCTTGTTTAAACATTTGTTTAATATTTTCTTTACCACGTACTATACCATTGGGTGTCTGATGATTGATACAGTTTTCTGCATATAACTCAGCAAGCCCCTCAAAATCATAGTGATTGAATAATTCAACCCATTTATGTAAAACTTCTTTTGGTCTCATGATTATTGAATTAATGATCATAGCTGATTACACGAGAGATTTTCCAATTCCCCTTATCATTTTTCCAAATCATCAAGAACTTGAAAGTACCAACTTCTAGCTTCCCGTTTTCAATATGACTGAACTGATGACTACCCACTTCAATGGCACCGTATCCTTCTATGGGATGAACTTCGAGCGATTCTTTA
>CALEST010000214.1 GCA_937907555.1 uncultured Sediminibacterium sp. | reverse complement strand
CCATCATAAATACAAAATTTCTTCCTGGCGCATTCAAAGGCAAACTATTATTGATGAATCTGCTTAAATGTTCTCTATAAGTTACATTGAATAGATTTTGTGCCACGGCTGTCAATTGTATTTTAGTTGCCAGCTTCCATTTCAAACCCAAATCGGTAACGATAAAATCACCAGTAGCTTTTTCATTGAAAGCAGTTGAAACCCTGTTCTGTGCAAAACTCTGGCGAATGGATAAATAGGGTTGCATTTTACCTTGCAGTAATTCTGCAGTTAATTTATACCTGATTTCAAATGGATTAATTTCAGGTAAGGGTTGATTCAACACGCTGTTCTGTCCACGAACGTAAGCCATTGTAATATCCTGATTCAACACTTTGCCCAATTGCTGATTCCAGCCCAATTCAAATCCCATAATCCTTGCTTCTTTCACGTTGATGTATTTGCGAACACCCGGCGATGTGGCAACCACAGGTTTTAAATTTGGATCAACTACAGTAGTTATATAATCGGAAAGGAATGCATAGTAACCATTTACCTGAAACTGAGTTTTATCTGTTTTATATCGCAATAGAAAATCTAACTGTGTGTTCGCTTCCGGTTTTAAATGCGGGTCACCCACCACTTCATAGGCATCCAGCCCCACGGGTAAAGAGTTGATAAACTTCTCGGTGATACTGGCACTTCTAACCCCGCGTCCTATCCAAAAAGAAGCCTGCCATTTTTGATTGAAGTATCTGCTAATCCCTGCACTAATGCTGGCATTCAGGTCGTTGGCAACCAGTGTTGAATTGGCAGCCATTGTTTTAGCTGCTGGCTGATTGGGTTTAGAGTGAACCCAATCCATCCTTCCCGATACGCTTAATTGGTACAAGCCCATCTTTTTTTCAGTGTGTACAAAAGCACCTGTTCTTAGTATAGAACCCTGTTGCCAGAGGGTATCATAAAATGTTTTTCCAGCCATCATACCAGTTAACATTTTTCTGGATCGGGTACCATTGGCATATTCATACTTCATATCAGCTCCAACATACCAAACAGTATTAGGCCTTCTGATGGTAATTTCTGTTCTTCCTCCGGTAGTTTCTGTATTGGCGTACACATGCGATAACATGGTTGCTGAAGCCGGTCTTAATCCATTCCCCATCTGATGATCTACCAGAGAAGTATATACCTGTGTATTCCACTGGCTATACCATTTGTGCTGCGCATTCACCTGATACTTACCCTGAATCATCCAGGTATCGTCGCTTAACAAATCCATCATTAATGTAGGAAAGCTGGTATTACGGGTCATATTTCTGGTGATATTAACAGAAGCAATCTTGCCTGGTTTCAGCAAAAACGCTGCACTCAGATTCAGCGCTGTTCTGTTAAATACGCCCGGCAAAACTGTTCCGTTTCCATCCTTATAATCATCTCCTGCAGAATAGGAAAGGGCAGCAGCAGTTTGAAACTTGCGTGCACTCATATTTACATAAGCTTCTGTTCTTCTATTGGTTCCATTGGTTTCATAGCCCGCACCAATACGGCCAT
>CALEST010000213.1 GCA_937907555.1 uncultured Sediminibacterium sp. | reverse complement strand
GGAGCAGGCTGATAAAATGACAAACTATTGAAAGGTGCTTTGAATTGGCGAATCAATGTTAAGTCGTCCAGGATCCAGAATGATCTTCCTGAAGTTGCCGCAATTAAATTGTCCTGATGTACCCTTAAATCGGTGATGGGAGTATTAGGTAAATTCAATTGAAAGGATGACCAGTTCTTTCCTCCATTGTAAGAAATATAAATACCGTTTTCTGTACCTGCATACAATAGATCTTTTCTTTTATCGTCTTCTCGTACTACCCGGGTAAAAGAACCTGCAGGTATGCCATTGCTGATATTGGTCCAGGTTTTTCCGTAGTCTGTACTCTTGTATAATCCTGGTGTATGATCATTGAATTTGTAACGGGTAGTAGCAATATAAACAGTTGCTTTATCAAAAGGCGACACTTCTATTGAGTTGATTAAACACTCCTGCAAACCGGCAGGCGTTATATTCTTCCAGCTTGCACCGCCATCTCTGGTTACATGAACAAAACCGTCGTCGCTACCGGTATAAATCACCCCTTTCTCTGAGGGAGATTCCATTACATAACTGATGGTTCCATAGTTTTCCGCACCTACCGATTCATTGGTAAAAGGCACCCCTGGTTTTACTTGTTTTTCTTTTTCATTTCTGGTTAGGTCGGGTGATACTTCGTTCCAGGTTTTTCCCATATCTCTGGTTCTTAATAAAACATGGGCTGCATGATAATATGTACCAGGTTCATGCTTGCTATGAATAATTGGCGCATTCCAGTTGTATCTGTATTTCATGTCTTTGGCATCCATGGCCAGATACTGAATGGGTGCTGCCATAATATTGGTGCTGGCATTGTTCTTTGTGTCGAGCACTTCTATGGTTCCCTGGTAAGAGCCGCCCAGCACATATCTCGGGTTGTTGGGATCAAAAGCCAAAAACGCACTCTCTCCACCTGCGGATGCTGACCAGTCGGTGTTTGTAATCCCACCGGAAAAAGTTCTACTCGCAATTTTTACGGAAGTATTGTCTTGCTGACCACCATATATATTATAGGGAAATAAATTGTCTACATTAATTCTGTAAATCTGCGCAGTGGGCATATTGCTCTGACTGCTCCAGGTTTGTCCGCCATTAAAACTAATGGTAACGCCACCATCATCGGCCATGACTAAATTTTTTGAATCGGCAGGATTGATCCACAGATTGTGATAGTCTCCGTGCATGCCCTGAATATTTTCCCAGGTCTTGCCCCCATCAATCGATTTAAGTGCTGGTGCACTTAGCACATACACGGTGTTCTCGTTATTAGGATCGGGGAATACTTCAATATAATACCAGGCTCTCTGAATAATTTTATGTTCTGCAGATACCTGAGTAAAACTTTTTCCTGCATTGTTGGAAACATAAAGCCCCCCTGCATTTTTTTCAAAATCACTTTCAATTAAGGCGTACACTTTTTCTGAATTGGCAGGACTAACGGCTATCGCCATCTTGCCCATTTCCTTAGGAAGTCCGTCGGTTAATTTGTCCCAGCTATTTCCTCCATCTGTTGATTTGTATAAGCCGCTTCCGGGTCCGCCACTGATAACTTTCCAGGGCAATCTTCCATGCTCCCACATAGCTGCGTATAATATATTGGGATTGTTGGCATCCATGGATAATTCGGCAGCACCGGTTTTTTCATTGATGTATAATACTTTTTTCCAGCTAATGCCTCCATCTGTTGTTTTGTAAATGCCTCTTTCTGTAGAGCTGCTATATAATGCTCCTTGTGCCGCAACATAAACGATGTCGGGATTGCTCGGATCAATAATTACGCGGGCAATATGTTGGGTTAAGTCTAATCCAATTTTTTTCCAGGTCTTTCCTGCATCCGTGCTTTTGTACATGCCGTCTCCGTGATGAGACATTACTCCTCTGATGGCATGTTCTCCCATACCTACATA
>CALEST010000212.1 GCA_937907555.1 uncultured Sediminibacterium sp. | reverse complement strand
CACTTTGGTTGGCTCGCTTTTCTTGGCGTCCCACAACATAACATTACTGATGTTGTGGTACGCTTCACTTTGGTTGGCTCGCTTTTCTTGGCGTCCCACAACATAACATTACTGATGTTGATCGGAGCTTCTACTTTTACTATACCACCTTTGGTATTCTGAGCAGAGGGCTTGGTGTGCTTGGTTACGATATTCACTCCTTCTACAACTACACGACCTTTATCGATAATCACTTCCAATACTGTGCGAGGCTTTTTCAAATCCTTGTCATCACCGGCAATAACCACTACGGTATCACCTTTCTTGATGTTGAATTTGGGTTTAAATCTTGTACTCATTTTATTTAGCTTTTAGCTTTTTTTATAATACTTCAGGAGCAAGAGAAATAATTTTCATATAACCCTTATCACGCAACTCTCTTGCTACTGGTCCAAAGATACGTGTACCGCGAGGTTCATCTGAGTTGTTCAACAACACAACTGCGTTGTCATCAAAACGGATGTAAGAACCATCTTTTCTGCGGAGTTTGTTTTTCGTACGAACAATAACTGCTTTAGATACTGTTCCTTTTTTAACACCACCTGCAGGAATTGCGTCTTTAACCGTAACAACAATTTTATCGCCGATTTTAGCATAATCCTGACCGCTGTTACCAAGCACCTTGATACAAAGTACTTCTTTAGCGCCACTATTGTCAGCTACATTTAACCTGCTTTCTTGCTGAATCATTTTATTTAATTTGAAATTTTACATTCAGGAATCAGATACCTGTTTAGGTACAAGAATCCCAAATCAATATTGTTATTTCGCTTTTTCTACAATTTCAACCAGTCTCCAACGCTTGGTTTTACTAAGCGGACGAGTTTCCATGATCTTTACCACATCACCGATGGTGCACTCTCCCTTCTCATCATGAGCATGGAATTTGGTAGTTTTCTTTACGAACTTACCGTAGATAGGGTGTTTTACTTTTCTTTCAACCGCAACAGTGATGGTTTTATCCATTTTATCGCTGGTAACGATCCCTGTCCTTGTTTTGCGCAAATTTCTTTCAGCCATTGTGTTTAATTTATGGTTTAAATACCCATTTCTTTTTTCTTCAATTCCGTTTTAATACGGGCGATGTCTCTACGAAGTCCACGAATAGTCATTGGATTTTCAAGTGGAGAGATAGCGTGAGCAAATTCCAGTTTCTTTAAACGAAGTTCGTCTTCCTGGATTTTAGCTCTAAGATCTGTTACACTTAGATCCTTTAGATTTTTGTTGAATTCGTATGTTTTTTTATTAGCCATTGCAATTTCTTTTATTGGTTATGCTTGCAAATCTCTTCTTACGATGAACTTGGTTGCGATTGGTAATTTTTGTGCTGCAAGACCCATCGCTTCTTTAGCTACAGCTTCTGTAACGCCATCGCATTCAAAGATGATACGTCCTGGCTCAACAACAGCAGCCCAGTATTCAGGGTTACCTTTACCCTTACCCATTCTCACCTCAGCAGGCTTATGAGTGATGATTTTATCAGGGAATACTCTGATCCATACATTACCCTCACGCTTCATAGCACGAGTCATGGCCTGACGGGCAGATTCAATTTGGCGGTTGGTTAACCAAATGGGCTCCAATGCTTTTAGGGCAAATGATCCAAATGATATAGCAGTTCCACGCTTAGCTACTTCGCGAATGCGTCCTTTCTGCTGTTTCCTATGTTTGCTTCTTTTCGGCTGTAACATTTTTTAGTTTTTTGGTCCACGAAATGAATTCGTAGTTATTTAAAACTTTAGTAATGATTATTACTAATTCTTTATTAGTTTCTGCGTTCTCCTCTTCCACCACCTCTTCTGTCGTCTCTTCTATCTCCGCCTCTTCTTTCGTCAGATCCAGATCTTTCTCTTCTGTCGCTCATATCGTTCTTACCACCAACAAAGTTTGGATTCAATTCACGCTTTCCTAATACTTCACCTTTACAGATCCATACTTTGATACCAATCTTACCATATACAGTCTGAGCAAATACATTGGCATAATCAATATCCATACGGAAAGTATGTAACGGAGTACGACCTTGTTTGAATTCTTCGCTACGTGCAATTTCAGCACCACCCAAACGACCGCTTAATTTTACCTTGATACCTTCAGCACCCATACGTAAAGTAGAGGCGATTGCCATTTTGGTAGCACGTTTAAAGTTGATACGATTTTCAATCTGACGAGCGATGGTATCACCTACGATAGTAGCATCCAGTTCAGGACGACGGATTTCCAAAATATTAATTTGAACATCGTCTTTACCGGTTAACTTCTTCAATTCTTCTTTAATACGATCAACCTCGTTACCACCTTTACCGATGATAATACCTGGCTTAGAAGTATGAATAGTTACAATCAATTTACCAAGCGTACGCTCGATAACGATTTTTGCGATTCCACCTTTGTTGATACGGGCACTTAGGTAGGTACGGATCTTATGATCTTCGATCAGTTTGGATGCATAGTCTTTCTTACTACCATACCAGTTACTGTCCCATCCGCGGATGATGCCTAACCTGTTACCAATTGGATTTGCTTTCTGACCCATATAATGGTTTTACTAATTAGTTTTTAGAATCTACGATTAATGTTACATGGTTGCTGCGCTTACGTACTTTGTAGCCACGACCTTGTGGTGCAGGGCGCATACGCTTTAATACTCTACCGCCGTCAACGAATACGGTCTTTACAATCAGACTACTGTCTGCAGCATTGGATCCGCTGTTTTTTTGCTCCCAGTTACTGATAGCGCTCTTCAACAACTTTGCCAATGGAGTGGCATTGTGCTGAGGATGATGCTCCAGAATAGCAAGTGCTTTTTCCACTTCCATTCCGCGGATCACATCGGCTAACAGGCGCATTTTACGCGGACCTGTTGGATAATTGTTCAGTTTAGCTACTGCTTCCATTTCTTTTTTTGTTTGATGTATGGGGATTAACCCTTACAGTTATTTTTTAGTTCCTGCGTGTCCTCTGAAGTTTCTGGTAGGAGCAAATTCACCTAATTTGTGACCTACCATGAATTCTGTTACGTAAACAGGGATAAACTTGTTTCCGTTATGAACGGCGAAAGTATGTCCAACAAAATCAGGTGTGATAGTGCTGCGACGACTCCATGTTTTGATAACGTTTCTCTTTGCTTTTCCGTCGTTAATCGCAACTACTTTACCTTCTAGGTTAGCGTCTACGTAAGGACCTTTTTTAATCGAACGACCCATAATTATTTGAGTTTACTGGTCTATTAGTTATTTTAATTATTTCTTCTGGTTAAATTATTTAGCCAGTTTTTTACCGTTTCTGCGCTGGATGATTAGCTTATCGCTACCTTTTCCTTTGGTACGAGTCTTCTCACCTTTTGCGTACTTACCGGTTCTGCTACGAGGATGTCCTCCGGAAGCTCTACCTTCACCACCACCCATCGGGTGATCAACCGGGTTCATCGCAACACCTCTTACGCGTGGACGAATACCCTTCCAACGATTCTTACCGGCTTTACCAGCAGTTTCAAGGTTATGGTCGCTGTTAGAAACCACACCAACGGTAGCATAACAGTTGATTAAAACTTTTCTCAATTCACCAGAAGGCATTTTCAATACTGCGTATTTTTCTTCCTTGTTGGCTAACTGAGCAGAAGCACCAGCACTTCTTACCATTTTACCACCCTGACCAGGTTGTAATTCAATGTTGTGGATGATGGTACCCAAAGGCATATTTTTCATAGCCAATGCGTTTCCAACTTCAGGAGCAACTGCATCACCTGCAATTACAGTCTGACCAACCTGAATACCCTGAGGGGCAATAATGTAGCGTTTTTCGCCATCGGTATATTGAACCAGTGCAATAAATGCAGTACGGTTTGGATCGTATTCAACAGATACAACTGTAGCAGCAATATCTCTCTTATTACGCTTGAAATCGATGATACGGTAGTGGTGCTTGTTTCCACCACCCATGTAACGCATAACTCTACGACCCTGAGAGTTACGGCCAGCAGTGCTTTTTTGAGGCTCTAACAAACTCTTTTCAGGCTTATTAGTAGTAATCTCAGCATAAGCATTTCCAATTCTCCAACGAGTTCCTGCTGTGATTGGTTTGTACTTTTTTAGTGCCATTGTTTATTTTTTTGTGCGGAATTCTCAGCTCCGCTGCTATAAATTAAATATTTGCGTAAAGATCAATTGTTTCACCTTCTGCTACAGTTACAAATGCTTTCTTGTAAGCAGATTTCATTCCCTGAATAAAACCAGCTTTTGTGTAGCGTGCTTTATTTTTTCCAGGAGCAACAGCAGTATTTACATCTACTACGTGTACACCATAGAATTCTTCAATTGCTTTCTTGATCTCCAACTTGTTTGCCTTACGGTTTACCTTGAAAGCATATTTTCTTAGCGAATCCTGCTGAGCATTTGCTTTTTCGGTTAATATAGGCTTTATTAAAATTTCTGACTGTCTCATTTTGTATGATTGAAACGTTACTTAAATTAAGCTGCTGCTTCTTCTTCGTTGAAGATTTTCACAGTGTTCTCTGTTATTACTAATACATCTGCATTCATGATATCGTAAGTATTGATGTCTGCAAGCAAAGTGCTGCCTACATTTGGTACGTTACGAGTACTTAGGTACAGATTATCATTGTACTCAGGTAAAACAATGAGTGCTTTTTTATCAGCAACTTTCAAGTTACCCATGATGTCTACCAATTGCTTGGTTTTTGGAGCATCCATTTTAATTTCTTCTACCACTACAATAGCACTTTCTTTTGCTTTGTAACTTAAGGCAGAAATTTTAGCCAAATCCTTCACTTTACGATTCAATTTGAAATCGTAAGCATGAGGCTTAGGTCCGAAAATGGTACCACCACCCTTGTATAAAGGGTTACGGATATTACCTTTACGAGAACCACCAGTTCCTTTTTGCTTGTGCAGCTTGCGGCTTGCACCCTGCACTTCTGCACGGGTTTTAACCTTGTGCGTTCCGGAACGACGAGCGGCTAAGTATTGCTTAACAGCTAGATAGATAACGTGGTCGTTGGGTTCAATACCAAAGATTTCCTGTGGTAATTCAACCGTTCTACCGGTTTTCTGTCCTTTTATATCTAATACATCTACTTGCATGATCTTTCTATTAATCTGTCAATTAAACAGGGTGATTATTTCTGAATTAAAACGATAGAACCGTTGTGACCTGGAACAGATCCACTGATCAGGATATAGTTCTTTTCTGAAAATATTTTAACTACTTTCAAACCTTTCATTTTAACACGGTCTCCACCCATACGACCGGCCATTCTCATTCCTTTGAATACACGTGAAGGATAAGATGATCCACCGATAGAACCCGGAGCACGCTGACGATCGTGCTGACCATGGGATGCTTCACCCACACCAGAGAAACCATGGCGCTTTACAACACCCTGGAAACCTTTACCTTTAGTGGTACCAACAACTTCAACAGTATCACCTTCAGAGAAGATTTCTACTGTTACAGTTTCACCTAAATTCTTTTCTATTGAATAGTTGCGAAATTCTTTAACGAATTTCTTGGCTGGAGTCTGAGCCTTTGCGAAGTGATTGATTTCGGCTTTTGTAGCGTGCTTTTCTTTCTTGTCGCCGAATGCTAGTTGTACTGCAGAATAACCATCAGTTTCCTGCGTCTTAATTTGAGTTACGGTATTCGGAGCAACTTCTACGATGGTACAAGCAGTTTGCTTACCATCAGCGGCGAAGATGCTGGTCATGCCGATTTTTTTTCCAATAATTCCTTTCATCGTTTTGCGGTTTATGCCCCGCTCGGTTATGAGGACATCCCACCGATGAAGCGGGATTCAATCCTAGTTTGCTACCGACCTTTTCCTTTGTTTTCCTGTTTAAGTCAGGAAGGGGAAGTACCGGTAGTAAACAAACCTCGAAGGGCCTGTTTATATGTTATCCACCAACTTCATTGTAAAGCTGATGATTTATTTTTTTAATCAGAGCTGCTTTCTCAGTGTTAAACTGATTGGCAGATAATATATTTAGTAAGAACTAATACTGTTTGCTTTCAAACAGCGGCTTGATTTATCAAGCTTTAATTTCAACCTCAACACCAGATGGCAAATCCAATTTGCTCAACGCATCTACTGTTCTTGAAGAAGATGTGTAGATATCCATTAGACGCTTGTGCGTAGCTAACTGGAACTGCTCACGGCTCTTCTTATTAACGTGTGGTGAACGCAATACAGTGAAAATTTTCTTGTGAGTAGGCAAAGGAATTGGACCTGTTACTACTGCACCTGTACTACGTACTGTCTTAACGATCTTCTCTGCAGATTTATCTACAAGATTGTGATCGTATGATTGTAATTTGATTCTGATTCGCTGAGACATAGTCAAAAACCAATTTTTACGTTGGGGTTGCAAAGGTAAGGAGCTGTAATTGAACAGACAAGTTTTTTATGTTTTTTTTCGCCTTTTTTGTGGATTTATTTTTTATTTTCTTGTAAAAAAGCTGGTTTTCCACAAAATTGGCCTATACATTAAAACAAAATTTAATTTGTTTGATGAAAATCCAGCCGATTCCGCACCACTTGAATCATAAACCAGGCTAAGGACTTCCGCACTCTCCCCTATTCCACATATTGAATTCCCCAACAAACTTTTAGCATCTGAGCATAAAAAAACGCCCCGAAAATGATCGGGGCGTCTGTATTGTAAATCATTATTCTATTGAATATTAGTCTTCAGATTTAACCTTACCCTTGCTCTTCGCCATTACTTCTTCAGCAACGTTATTAGGTGCCGGATTGTAATGAGAGAACTCCATGGTAGAAGTTGCACGACCAGAACTCAAAGAACGCAATTGGGTTACATAACCAAACATTTCGCTCAATGGAACTTTAGCCTTAATAACCTGAAGGTTTGCACGGCTATCCATACCTTCCAGCATACCACGACGACGGTTCAAGTCACCGGTAACATCACCCATGTACTGGTCTGGAGTTAGTACTTCTACTTTCATGATTGGCTCAAGCAATGTAGGCTTAGCTTTACGGCCGGCTTCACGGAAACCAGATTTAGCACACAATTCAAAGCTCATTGCATCAGAATCCACATCGTGGTAGCTACCATCAAATACACGGATTTTCATGTTGTTAACAGGGTAACCTGCCAAAACACCTGTACTCATTGCAGTTTCAAAGCCCTTGGTAATAGCTGGTACAAATTCCTTAGGAATAGATCCACCAAATAAGTCGTTTACAAACTGGAAGCTCTTTCCTTCGTTTGCTGCTAACCACTCTTCATCAGCTGGTCCAATTTCAAACTGGATATCAGCGAACTTACCACGACCTCCGGACTGCTTCTTCAATACTTCTCTGTGCTGAATAGTAGTTCCGAAAGATTCTTTGTAAGCTACCTGAGGAGCACCCTGGTTAACTTCAACTTTAAACTCACGACGCATACGGTCAATGATGATTTCAAGGTGTAATTCACCCATACCACGAAGGATGGTCTGACCTGTATCTTCATCTGTATTTACACGTAAGGTAGGATCTTCCTCTACTAATTTGGCAATTGCCATACCCATTTTATCAACGTCAGCCTGAGTTTTAGGTTCAACTGCAATCGCAATTACCGGCTCAGGGATGAACATATTTTCCAAAGTGATTGGATGGTTTTCATCACAAAGGGTATCACCGGTTTTGATTTCTTTGAAACCTACGGCAGCACCAATATCACCCGCTTCAATAAAGTCAATTGGATTTTGCTTGTTGGCAAACATCTTCATGATACGGCTGATACGCTCTTTCTTACCACTTCTCACATTCAATACGTAAGAACCAGCATCCAAATGACCAGAGTAGCAACGGAAGAAAGCCAGACGACCAACGAAAGGATCCGTCATGATTTTAAATGCCAATGCTGCAAATGGTTCTTTAGCACTAGGCTTTCTGGTGATGGTTTCACCTGTATTAGGATCAGTACCCACTGTATCTTCAATATCAACTGGAGAAGGCAGGTATCTACAAACCGCATCCAATGCAGTCTGAACTCCTTTGTTTTTGAAAGAGGATCCGCACATCATTGGAACAATGCTCAAATCAATACAAGCTTTACGGATAGCTTCGTGAACTTCTGCTTCAGAAATAGAATCAGGGTTATCGAAGAACTTTTCCATCAGGTTATCATCGTATTCAGCAACTGCTTCAATTAAGTTCTGTCTCCAATGCATTACATCTTCCATCATATCAGCTGGAACATCAATCTCATCAAAAGTCATTCCCTCTGTTTCAGCATGCCATACAATACCCTTCATTTTAATAAGGTCAACAACCCCTTTAAAATTATCTTCAGCACCAATTGGCAACTGCAACGGAACAGCTTTCGCGCCTAACATTTCTTTCACCTGGTTAACCACGTTTAAGAAGTCGGCACCAGCACGGTCCATTTTGTTTACGAAACCAATACGGGGAACTTTATAACGATTCGCTTGACGCCAAACGGTTTCAGACTGAGGCTCTACACCATCTACTGCAGAGAACAATGCAATCAAACCATCCAATACACGCATAGAACGCTCTACTTCTACAGTAAAGTCCACGTGTCCGGGAGTATCGATGATGTTGAAATAATAAGACTTGGTTTCAGGAGTAGACTTTCCCAATACAGTAGGGAAATTCCACTGACAGCTTACCGCTGCAGAGGTAATAGTAATACCTCTTTCCTTTTCCTGCTCCATCCAGTCGGTAGTAGCACCACCATCGTGTACTTCACCAATCTTGTGGATCATACCAGTGTAGCGCAAAATACGCTCGGTGGTAGTGGTTTTACCGGCATCAATGTGAGCGGCAATACCAAAGTTTCGTTGAAATTTCAAATCAGCCATATAGTATTCTTATTTTTTAGAGGCCGCAAAGGTACAGATAATCCCGAACCAACAAAGGGTTCAGCCCCATTTATTTGTTTTGGGGATAAAATATTGATTAAATATGATATCAATTCCGGTGCCGGAGGGGTTTAAAACAAAAAAGCCCCGAAAAATTCGGGGCCTTGTGAAATTTTATATGCTTACACTTTAAAGTGTGAGAATGCCTTGTTGGCTTCAGCCATACGGTGTGTATCTTCTTTCTTTTTGAAAGCAGCACCTTCACCTTTTGCAGCTGCCATGATTTCATTGGAAAGCTTATCTGCCATGGTACGACCGTTTCTTTCGCGGCTGTAGCGGATTAACCACTTCATGCTCAAGGAGATTTTACGGTCAGGGCGAACTTCAGAAGGAATCTGGAAAGTAGCACCACCGATTCTGCGGCTTCTTACTTCTACAGCAGGAGTTACGTTGGCAATGGCTTTTTTCCATACCTCGTATCCGTCTTCACCGGTAGTTTTTGTTATTTTGTCAACTGCATCATAAAAAATGTTGATGGCAGTACTTTTTTTACCATCCCACATCAGGTTGTTGATGAAGCGGGTTACCATTTTGTCGTTGAAGCGACCGTCTGGCGCTAAGGGTAATTTTTTGGCTTGTGCTTTACGCATTGTTTAATTTTTAAAA
>CALEST010000211.1 GCA_937907555.1 uncultured Sediminibacterium sp. | reverse complement strand
GAAAACATTTGAGTAAATTCTTTTACCGATGCCAATGATTCAGACTCTTTCTGAGTGAAAAGTCTGGTAATTTCTAGAAGTACTTCCTTCTTCTTGTCTTTTTTCTCTGGAATCACAAATCGCATATTCACAGAGTCATAGTAAGGAACTATTTTGTTTTCATAAAACATCACTAAAGCCTGTTTATCGTTCCAGGCCAGAATATTGTCATTTGATAAATTCAAATAATCAAATTCCTTGGTTTTCTCTATTGCTTTTTTGCCTTCCCATGTTAAGCCTTCCATGTATTTCTTAAAAGCCGCACTGTCTGAAATACTAAAGAGCAGGTTCATTACATTCCCTTTCTTATTCTCTTTCTGTAAAAAGTTAAAGAAGTGAATCTTTTCGTTCCAGTTGATGCCGGCTGCATTTCTCAGATCCGCTATTTTCTGTTGATCTTCCTTACTGGTTGAATCCTTTTCGAATCCCTTAGCCCAGATGCTATCTAAACTTATCCCTCCGTTCTGAAGCTTATTTTTTAATGCACCCGGGTCAATACTGATAACTACAGCAGCATCTTTGGGTATAAATCTGCTTTCCTTTGGAGCTTTATTGCTGCAGGAAGCAAATACGATACATAGTATACCAGCTGGTAAAATAAACGATAGACAGCGTTTCATGTGCTAAGAATTATTACATGAAGATAATTCTTGCTGACAGATTTACTCAGAAATATGATGTTAATTCATAATTGCCTGATAAATGGCCTCCTGGATATTTGGACGCACATTCATTTTGCCAAATAAAGTGTTGTTTCTTGTAGGGGTTACCCTGTTGGAAAGGAAAATATAGATTAAATCGGTGTCAGGATCCACCCAGACACAGGTCCCTGTGAAACCAGTATGTCCAAAAGTGTTTGAAGAAACGAACCTGGAAGGGTAAGGATCTTTGCGGGTATCATTGTCCTTTTCCGGTTTGTCGAACCCCAGTCCTCTGCGGCTGATATTGCTGTTATAAGCCGTAAAGGTTTTAATGGTGGCTGGCTGTAAAAATTGCTGATTGTTGATAGACCCGCCGTTTAACAGCATCTGGTATATTTTAGCCAGATCATAGGCATTACTGAAAAGCCCGGCATGCCCGGCAATTCCTCCAAATAGGGAAGCTCCTTCATCATGCACGTCTCCACGCATCATTTGTTGCCTGAAATGTTTTTCATCTTCAGTGGGCACAAGGGTATTTAGAGGGAAATAATTTCTGGGGGTAAATCCAGTAGTAGTCATGCCCAATGGATCATAGAACATTTGCTTGCTGTATGCATGTATATTTTTACCCGTTACAGACTCAACAACTGCAGCTAGGAAGATAAAATCATTGTCACTGTAAATGTAATTGCCGGCAGGGGTAAGCGGGCTGGCCAAAATTCGCTGATAAATGGTATCCTTCCAGTCGTTTCTCAGGTATAGATTTTCTGCTACACGCGTACTGAAACCTTCTGAGGCTTCGCTTCTGAAATAGGCGGGTAAAGGCTTTCCGGTAATACTGTCAATTAATTCCCTGTAGAATGTAATGAACGACTTCAGGCCAGCCTGGTGCAATAAAATGTCTTTAATTTTCAATCCTGCTTTGTCTGAATTTCTTGTTAAAGGCAGGTAATCTCCCAGTGTTTTTTCAAGGTCTACTTTTTGTTCTTCCACCAATTTCATAATCGCCATTGTGGTAGCCGATACTTTTGTAACAGAAGCCAGGTCGTAAATCATGTCTTTATTAACGGGTTCTTTCTTGTCCGTATTGGTATAGCCAAATGCTTTATGGTATGCAATCTTTCCTTTTCTGGCTACTAGCACCACACAGCCGGGTACCGCACCTTTGGCTACTGCATCATTGGCAATAGAGTCAATCTTGCTTAGCTTGTTGGCGTCCAGGCCCACTTCCCAGGGTTGTACTTTGGGAAAATACTGTTGGTAAGTAATGGAATTGCCATGAACCAATTCCGGTGAAATGGTTACAGGTAAAATCCCTTTTGCATCTGCTCTTCCTGCTAGTATATCAAATACGGTTTCCTGTGTAATATCATCGTCTTCATAACATGCCATTAAGTTGGGTGCGCTGGTTGAATTAGAAATGGCATAAGGGTTACCAAAATACAATGTAAGGGTGTTGAATGATTGCAAACCGTTTAATAGGTAAACGGCCGCATTGCTCAGTCCAAAGTTTTTGGCAGGTCTTCTGCTGTAGTTATGCATACCAACAATTACTAGATCGTAACCTTGTTTTTTTATTTTTTCAATCAGCTGCTTTGCTGAACTACTGTCTGCCTTGTCGGCAGGAATCTGATTGGCAGCAGCATCGTCCATTAATTGTTTGCCAATACTGGCTCTGGTACCAAATAAATAAACGGTTGCATTGTATGCTTTATTTAGCTCAGTTGAGATGGTATTTTCACCTGGTGCGCCAATGGCTACATAAGCAATTTTTTGTCCCTTTTTAATGGGGTAGGAAAGGTTGTTTTCTTTTCTTAAAAGCGTAATGGCATTCTTGCTTAGCTGGGTTTTTATCAGGTTGGTCTGAACATTTAAATCATTAACCAGATTGGTAGTATCAATTTTTGAAACCTTGTTTAATCCAAGGTGATATTTGGCCAGTAAGATTTTTTTTACGCTTGCATCAATAGATTCCCAGCTTAGTCTCCCTTCATCAATTGCCTGACGTATTTTGGCAATGGTTCCAGGAATATCTTCTGGTAAACACAACATGTCGTTGCCTGCTATTAATGCTTCAACAGAGGCTTCGCCTGATGGGAAAAACTTGGTAATGCCTTTCATTTCAAGGGCATCGGTAAAACTTAATCCCTTAAAGCCAAGTTCATTTCTTAATAAGCCATTGATACTATTCTTTGAAAGTGTGGCAGCCCTGTTGGCACTGCTATCCAGGGCTGGAATAAAAATATGTGCAGTCATCATACTGCCTAAACCAGCTTTGATTAGTTCGCGGAAAGGATATAATTCCAGTTCTTCCAATTGTGCTTTTGATTTATTAATTACAGGAAGATCGTAGTGACTATCTACGGCCACATCGCCATGGCCGGGAAAATGTTTGCCCGTTGCCATTACGCCCACATCCTGCATGCCCCGCATATAGGCTGTTCCAAACAGTGCAACTTTAAATTTATCCTCTCCGAAGCTACGATCGTTGATAACCGGATTCATCGGGTTGTTATTGATGTCAATATCCGGCGCATAATTAACATGAATTCCAAGCCTTTTACATTGTTCGCCTACAGCTTTACCAAACTGATAAATCAGGTCTGCATTGCTTACGGCACCCATCATGAGTTGTCTTGGAAAATTAATGACACTGTCTAATCGCATGCCCAAACCCCATTCACCGTCGATACTAATCATCAATGGGGTTTTGGCTAAGGATTGATATTGATTGGTTAGAATAGCCTGTCTTACAGGTCCTCCCTGAAAAAAACAAAGACCACCCACGTTGTATTTGCGGATAGTCTCAGTTACTTTGGCTACATGATCTTCACCCAGATTGCTATGGGCGCGAATAATCATCAGCTGAGCTATTTTTTCGTTCTTATTGAGCTTTTTAAATTTTTTATTGACCCATTTGATAGCTTCAGGAGTTTCTTCATAAAACTTTTGTGCCATCATATTGGTATTTACCAATACCAGTAACATTAAGAAGCAGATCCATCTTTTCATACAGTGTGCAATTGATGGCACAAGGTATGAAATGCAAGGGATTATTCGGCTTCTTCAGGTGCTTCGGTCAACTCGATCTTTACATTATTGGCTTTCAGAATACGAAACCATTTTACCATTTTCTTCATATCGCTTGCATAAACCCTGTCAAAGTCCATATCGGGATAAACCTTCTGGAAATATGCTTTTGTAGCTGCAGGATCTT
>CALEST010000210.1 GCA_937907555.1 uncultured Sediminibacterium sp. | reverse complement strand
GGAATCAGAAAAATAGGAATATGAAAAATTAAAATATTGGTACTTAAAATAAAAGGAACCGAAACCCCAAAATATGGATCAATGCTGAGGGCATCATAGAAGTGATACAGCGCAAAAAAGAGCAACAGTGGCATAGCCAGTAGCAGCGACTCTATGCGCAGAGACATGTACTTCCAAAATTGGGACTGAAAACTCATATTAGGTTACGGTATCACAAATTTATCTTAAAATATCATTTTCTACTTATTAAGCGTTTAAATATCCTTGTTTCGTATGTAATGGTGGTGGAATTCAACAAAAATACCAAGCTGTTTGTAGTTATACTCAGTAGATAAATCAACAATATGAAAAAGACCTATTTATTCCTGACTTTTCTTTCTGCCTGGATGGTTGCCTGTGCTTTCACAGAAAAAGGGAGTCCGGTTAATGAAAATAAGCCCTCTAAAATGAATACTATGAATGCAAAATTAGATACAGCCACATTTGGCGAAGGATGTTTCTGGTGTACTGAAGCCTTTTTTCAACGTTTAAAAGGCGTTAAAGAAGTAATCAGCGGATATGGTGGTGGATTTGTTGAAAATCCCACTTATGAGCAGGTATGTGATAAAAACACAGGTCATATTGAGTTAGCCAGAATTGTATTTGACCCTGCTATCATTACCTATGATGAACTATTGGAAGTATTCTGGAAAACCCATGACCCTACCACCTGGGATCAGCAAGGAAACGATATTGGCCCGCAATACAGATCGGCTATTTATTATCACAATGCAGCGCAAAAGGAAAAAGCAGAGAAATATAAAGCAGAACTGGATAAAAGCGGAGCCTGGGCCAATCCAATTGTTACCATCATTGAGCCCTTCAAAAATTTTTATCCGGCTGAAAATTACCATCAGAATTATTACAACAACAATAAGAATCAGGGATATTGCCGATTTGTGATTGCACCCAAACTGGAGAAATTTGAAAAGGTATTCAAAGACAAATTAACAAAGCAATAGTCTAAATATATTATTGTACTACTTTTAGCAAATGAAACTCCTTCGTTTGTTATCGGTTAGTTTAATCCTATTATTGGCGCTTTATAGTCAGGCCCAAAAGAAACAATCTATTGCATTTACCAAGGCAGATACGCTTAGGGGAAGCATAACGCCTGAAAGGGCCTGGTGGAACCTTTTGCATTATAATATCAGGGTACAACCTGATATAGCAGCGAAAACCATTCAGGGTGCGGTAAGTATCAAATTCAAAGCATTGCAAAAGCCATTAAAAATGCAGGTGGATTTGCAGCAACCTTTGAAAATTGATAGCATTATCTGGCAGAATGGGAAAAAGGAAAAACTCAGTTTCCGACACATGGGTAATGTTGCAATGGTAACCATGCCAGCCGCTTTAAAAGCAGGTATGGAGGGATTAATAACCGTTTATTATCAGGGGGTGCCAAGGGCAGCCGTAAGGGCTCCCTGGGATGGTGGCATCAGCTGGTCAAAAGATGAACTGGGTAATCCTTTTGTTGCCACTTCCTGTCAGGGATTGGGTGCTAGTGTATGGTGGCCTTGTAAAGACCATCAATACGACGAACCGGAACAGGGAGTTACAATTGGTGTAAGGGTGCCTGATACCTTAATGAATGTTTCCAATGGAAAATTAATTGAAACCATCCAGCACGAAGATGCTACCAAAACATGGGTATGGCAGGTTAAATCGCCGATTAACAATTATAGCGTCAGCATGAATATTGGAAAATATGTGCAGTTCAAAGACAGCTATAACGGTGAGGGGGGCAGCTTAGATCTTAGTTATTATGTATTGCCACAAAATCTGGCAGGTGCAAAAAAACAATTTGAGCAGGTTAAACCCATGATCAAGTGTTTTGAAAACTGGTTCGGCCCCTACCCTTTTTATGCGGATGGGTTTAAACTGGTTGAAGTGCCCTATCTGGGTATGGAACACCAGAGCAATGTAGCATATGGAAATAAATATCAGAATGGCTATTTAGGAAGGGATTTGTCTGGAACTGGCTGGGGGCTTAAGTGGGATTTCATTATCATTCACGAAAGCGGACACGAATGGTTTGGTAACAATATCACTTCGGTAGATATAGCTGATATGTGGATACATGAAGGTTTTACCAATTATTCTGAAACTTTATTTACCGAATGTATGGATGGCAAAGAGGCAGGGAATGCTTATAACAAAGGAGCGAGAAGAAATATCAAAAATGATAAACCCATACTCGGTGTTTACAATGTACACAATACAGGAAGTGGTGATATGTATCCCAAAGCATCTGCCATGATTCATTCTATTAGAATGTCTATGAACAATGATGAAAAATTCAGACAATTGTTAAGACATTTAAATAAACGCTTCTTTCACAAGCAGGTAACCACTGCTATGGTTGAAAAAGAAATGTCTGCGTATGCAGGATACAATTTAAAAGCTGTTTTCAAACAATATTTAAGTACAACCCAGGTGCCTGAATTCCAGTACCAGTTATCTGCTGATGGAAAGCAATTAAAATACCGGTACACTAACGCTATTCCTGACTTTAACTTACAATTACCTATTACAGCAGGGAATGAAACCTTAGTTTTGAAGCCGAAAGTAAACCAATGGCAATCCATTCAACTAACCCAGAAACAGGCTTTAGGTTTAGATCTGGAGAAATTGGCTGATTATTTTTACATCGTGGTAAACGGACGCAAAGAAGCTCAGATTAAAATGAATTAGGGTAAATGGGAACCATTAGAAAACAAACCATCATTTCCAGCTTTCTGGTATACATAGGGTTCTTTATTGGAGCCATTAATATGTATATCTATACCAAGGATGGTTCATTTACACTGGAGCAATTTGCCCTTACCCGTATATTTTTCGACTTTGCACAAAACATGTATGCTTTTGGTGCTTTGGGGGTGATTCCCGTGATTTATAAGTTTTACCCTTATTACAAGGACAACCTGGAGAAGCACAGAATTGACTTGATGACCTGGGGAATGATGGCAGCATTCATTGGATTTATACTGGTATTAGCTGCAGGATGGTATTTCAGGCCTTTTTTTGAATCTCAGTTCATTGAGAAATCCAAACTCATTGTTGACTACTATTACTGGATGTTTCCCTTTGCTTTGGGGATGTTGTTTTTCTCTGTACTGGAAGGTTTCTGCTGGGCTTTGCAACAAACCGTATTCTCTAATTTTTTAAAGGAAACCGGACTCAGAATCATCACAAGTATTTTCATTGCGCTCTATTATTTCAAGTTGATTTCATTTGAGTCCTTTGTATATTTCTTTGCTTTTTTATACCTGATTATTTTCCTGATTCTACTCAGTTATTTGTATTATACCCGTCAGTTACATTTTCCTACTACCATCAGTAGGGTCACCAGGAAATTCTGGAAAAAAATGCTGGGTATGCAGGCATTAATATACAGTGGAACAGTGATTGCATCCATTGCTGCAACCATTGATAGCTTCATCATTGCAAAGTTTCAGGGACTGGCAGTGGTTGGTGTTTTTGGATTGGCCCAATATGCGGCGAATCTGATACAAGTTCCTCAGCGTAGCATACAGGCAATTTCTGCAGGTGTTTTATCCCGGGCCTGGAAAGACAAGGACATGGATGAAATTAAAAGAATTTACAAACGCTCCTGTATCAATTTATTAATCATGGCCCTGTTTATTTTTGGCAATCTTTGGCTGAATGTGGCAGATGGCATGCGGGTGCTGCATATACAAAAGGAATACGAAGCCGGCATTGCTACGATTTTCATTTTGGGTATGGTCAGAATTATTGATGCGGGCACGGGTTTGAATGCCATGGTAATTAATACTTCTACTTTCTGGAGATTTGATTTTATCAGCGGGGTGATTCTGCTTGCTTTCCGATTGCCACTTACTTATTATCTGATTATGAATTATGGCATCATTGGCTCTGCTTTTGCGGAACTCTTTGCCTATAGCTTATACAATTTTATTCGCTTCGAGTTTCTACGTCGTAAATTCAGGATGCAGCCATTTGATCATAAAACCCTATTGGCACTAATATCTGCAGCTGTTTCTTTCGGCATCCCCTTCTTTATTTTCCAGGACAGGGAAGGTTGGATCCCCATCTTTTTAAGAAGCATTCTTTTCTCGGGACTATTTATTTTCTCTGTATTTAAACTGGCTTTAACACCAGATGCAGGTCAGCTATATCACAATTTCATGAAACGCTTTGCCAAGTGATTGCCCGACTGAACAGTAAATGTATTTTAACGCATTCTGCCACCACCTCTGAACTTAGGATTCCAGTATTTGTCGTTTAAATCTGATATGGTTACGCCTTGTGAAG
>CALEST010000209.1 GCA_937907555.1 uncultured Sediminibacterium sp. | reverse complement strand
TTTCTTCAAACCTGTCTTTATTTTCTTTGCTGGCAGGAAGAAAGGTTTTATTTTCCGCATTATCAATAATTTTATCATCAAACCCATTTGTGAGGTAAACTTCATACGCATACACCCAATCCTTTGTTGATTTTTTCCCAAATACCCCAAATCCTACATTGCTCCAGGTGGCCGGAAGCATTTGCGTGGCAGAAACGGGCCGGTCAACAAATTCCCATTTGGGGCCATCATGATTTTGATTGAAAGCTCCGATAGGATTCATTACAATTCCGCCTCGCAGATTTAAGAGAGGAGCAAATTCAAAATCAACGGATGCAAATTCAATATTGATTTCTTTGGTACCGTCTTCAAATTCGATTTCACTCAAAAACTTAATTCGTTTGGAAATAGACGAAGACACAAACAACGTCAATCGCCGCATTTGAAACTGATGACCTTCCGTTATCCCATCTTCCTGTAAATACTGGTAATTGGCTTCAGCATATCCACCTAGTGCCACAGGCAATTTGCCTAATTGAAGAAATGGACGGTTATACACGGCATCCATATTTAATAGCAATCCTGATGTATCTGTTTCTGATTTCCGTAACAACGCCGGGTCAATCTGTGCAATACAGGTATAAGAAACGAAAAGGGATAGTACTAAAAATAAAAAATATCTCATACTTTTCTCAAATCAATAAAGAGTTGGTTGTTACTAATTGTCACAGGGAAAGTCCGAAGATCTCTGTCGGCTGGACCGTTTGTTACTTTACCCCGGTTATCATATTCACTTCCATGTGCAGGGCATTGTAAATAATCACCGGCTACATTCAATTCTGCCCCCTGGTGAGCACATTGCATCCAAATAGCGGAATATTCAGTATCATTAAACCGGTAAACACAAATAGGAAATAGCAATTTGTCATTTCGTACTACGACATATAATCGGTATTTATCTTTGTCCTTTATGACGAATTCGTTTATATCTATCAATATTCCGTCTTTAGCCAGTTTACCACTCGTGAATTTGGTCGCAGCGCAGGAACTTAATAGGGTTGATAAAGCCGTAACGCCAATACAGGCTGTACAAGACTTGACTATAAATTCCTTTCTGTTCATGTTTATTATGATACTACAACGATTTCAGAAATTTTATGAGGCTATTCCTTTCCTGTAAGGAAAGCTGCTGAAACCTTTCTTTGCTTTGTTGACCTTCGCCTCCATGCAGGAGTATTGCTTCTTCGATACTCTTTGCTCTCCCATCATGCAACAAAAAGTATTGCCCGCCTTGAGAGTTTGGCGACAAGCCCAATCCCCAAAGTGGTGGTGTTCTCCACTCCGATGTTTTGGCACTGCCCTCTGTATATCCATCATCCAAACCTGGCCCCATATCATGCAAAAGCAAATCGGTATATGGATGAAAGGTTTTATTGGATAATGCAGGAATAGTTGAAAATCCTGTTTTCAGAGTTTGCCAATGGCAACTTTCACACCCGGCTTGTATAAACAGATTTTTGCCTTCAAGTACTTCAGGATCATTTTGATTTCTTTGAATAGGCGCTTTAAGTGTTTGCAAGTAGAATACAACATTATGCACCGTTACATCAGAAACTTCGGGGTCAATATTCAATCCGGTATAAACATCTTTCGGCTGAAACGTAGAAGTGATACCGATATCCTGGTTGTAAGCATTTACTGTTTGGTGCAATAGATTATAAGCCGCAGCCTTTTTACCAAAGCGATGAATATATTTGCCGTTTCTTGGAACAGCATTTTGGAAAGGTGTTATAAAGGTAGGCAGGTATTCATAGTTGGGTATTCCGCTGATGCCATCAGCATTTGCATCGTTAGGATCTGCCATTGCCAAAATATCAGCATCTGAAACCAACTCTAAAAACCCCAAACCGGTATTGGCAGGTGGTGTGAACTTTGAAAACGTAGCACCTGCAGGTATCTGTTCCGGTGTATAACCGGGCAATGCCCTGTTTTGTAATTGCGCCCCCCCCCAAATGCAGGAACTGATTTCCTGTACTGTCAACCTGCCCAAACCTTGTTAGCGTAGTAAAAGGATGGCCTTTGCCATCACCGGCATGACAACTTCCGCAACTTGTGGCTACGAATATGGAGCCCAAACCCGTTTGAGTCGTGAATACTTCGTTATTAAAAGCTATATCACCAGAAAGGAATCGCCGGTTCTCGTCGTAGGAGAGCCCTTCCACAGGCCCGTCTAATAGCTCGTTTTCGGGTGGAGCCTTGGGCAATATCTTCTGGCAGGCAACAATGCCTGTAATTATTAGGGTAATTACCAATGTAATTCTTGTTTTCCTCATTTTGATAAAGATAGGTAAAATTATATAATTAGAGTATCATAATAATATATTTAGGTTAATCTAATTTATTTTTTCTACCCATTTTCCTACCTTCACAAAAAACTTGGACCGTGCATTCATTTACAGAAGAGAACTATCTGAAAGCCATTTATAAATTACAGGAAACCAACGGTGAAGTGGTTGCTACCTCGGTGCTTGCCCAAGTAATGGGGGTACATGCCCCGTCTGTTACTGATATGCTTAAAAGAATTGCAGGAAAAAAACTGGTGACTTACCAAAAGTCGAAAGGCGTTAAACTAACGGAAAGAGGCAGGCAGGTGGCTGTAGCTATCATTCGTAATCACAGGCTTTGGGAAGTGTTCCTGGTTGATAAATTGGGGTTTAAATGGGACGAAGTGCATGAACTTGCTGAACAACTGGAACATATTCACAGCGAAGACCTGACTAATAAATTAGACAAATTCTTAGGATTCCCGAAAGCTGATCCCCATGGTGACCCAATACCAGATGCAAACGGTGTCTTACCCAAATCAAACGCAGTCTTAGTTTCCTCTCTCAAAGTTGGAGAGGAAGGCACTTTCACCGGCGTTACTGATCATACACCTGCCTTTTTGAATTATCTGGATAAGACGGGCATCTCATTGGGCAGTTGTCTCAAGGTAAAAAGCATCGAAGAATTTGATCAAACTTTTACGCTTCAACTAAAACCGAAAAGGGAAGTAGTGGTTAGCCACAAAGTCGCAAATAGCTTACTGGTTGGCTAACCTTTTGAACTGTAATTTTTTTTACTTAAACTCTCATCCTTTGTATTCTCACAGCATTCATGATAGCAAGAAGAGCGACGCCTACGTCGGCTATAACAGCTTCCCATAAGTTGGCTACACCCCCAGCTCCTAAGGCCAAAACAATGATCTTTACTGCCATTGCTAAAAAGATATTTTGCCAAACAATGCGACGAGTTATTTTGCCCGCTTTGATAGCAGAGACAATACGGGAAGGCTCGTCATTTTGTATTACCACATCAGCAGTTTCTATCGTGGCGTCACTTCCCAGGCCACCCATTGCAATGCCGGCATCAGCTAATGCGACAACGGGTGCGTCATTTACGCCATCACCCACAAATGCTATATGCTTCCCTTCGTTTTTAAGTTTTTGTACTTTTTCTACTTTTCCTTCAGGCAAGAGATCACCATAAGCCTCATCAATACCTATTTCTTTTGCGACCTTATCAACAACTGATTGTTTGTCACCTGAAAGCATCACTGTTCTGATGCCGAGGCTGTGCATATCTTGCACCGCTTTTACCGCATCTTCCTTTATTTCATCAGCGATAGTTATGTAACCAACATATTTCCCATTTGTGGCTACTACTACAATCGTGTCAACGATTTTTTCTAATTCCGGTAGATATGGGATATTGAACTTTTTCAAAAGTTTTAAATTACCTGCTAAAATCTCTTTCCCTTCAATAGAGCCCTTTAAACCATGCCCGGCTATTTCTTCCACATTTGTTGCCTTTGTAGTTCCAATACCTTCTCCAGCATAATCTATAACTGCTTTACCAACCGGGTGAGTAGAATTACTTTCCAAAGCAGCAGTCAGTCGGACCAGCTCTTTTTCATCAGTGCCATCCGGCACTACTTTTTGAACTTTAAATACTCCCTTTGTAAGCGTTCCGGTTTTATCCATTACAACGGTATCTACTTTGGTCATCACATCTAAAAAGTTTCCTCCCTTAAAGAGTATTCCATTTCGGGATGCCAATCCAATTCCCCCAAAATATCCTAATGGAATGGATACTACTAACGCACAAGGGCAACTGATAACCAGGAAAACCAAAGCCCGGTAAAACCATACTTGAAAATCATACTCAGTCACAAAAAAGTAAGGAACAAAACAAACGGCAACAGCTAAAAAGAATACGATAGGAGTATAGATTTTTGCAAAGCGGCTAATGAATAATTGCGTCTGCGATTTTCTTGCGGTAGCATCCTGTACCATTTCCAATATCTTGCTCAGCTTGCTGTCCTCAAACAATGCCTTTACTTTTACTTCGGCAACTGTATTCAGGTTTATCATTCCCGCTAAGATGGTTTCGCCCTTATACTTTGTATCTGGTTTGCTTTCGCCCGTCAGGGCGGCGGTATTGAAAGACGCATTTTCTGAAAGCAATTCACCGTCCAGTGCCACTTTCTCCCCTGGCTTTATTTGTATGGTTTCTCCTAACTCAATAATAGATGGATTGGCAACAAGCGGTTTATTATTTCGTATTACAGTTACCTCATCCGGTCTTACATCAAGTAATGCCTTTATACTTCTTTTTGCATTCTTAACGGCTGCGTCCTGAAACCATTCTCCAATTTGATAAAAAACCATAACGGCCACACCCTCTTCGTATTCGCCAATAATAAATGCACCAATAGTGGCTACACTCATTAGTACAAATTCATTAAAAAAATCCCCTCGTTTTGATTTTCGAAAAGCAAGCTCCAAAACTTTTCGCCCGGCAAGGATATAAGCGATGCTATTTATGATTAGCGCTGGTAGTTTAGGTATGTTTATTTTAAAAGCATACTCTAATACGAGCAATACAATCAAAATGAATAGAGCTAATAGCAAATCCCAATGCTCTTTCCAACCAGCCTTCTCTTTCCCTTCATGATTATGCCCGTCATCTGCCGAATGGTTATCTGTAGGTTGTGCAGCGTTAGTAAGTTCATCTGGTTGTAAGTCCTTTTCCTCTTTTTGTTGGTGTTTGTGATCCATATACTTCAATTAAATAAAAAATGAAATAATTCCAGTAACAATTAATACTAAACCGGTAATTATACCGGCATTATGTTCCCACTTATGCCAATTTAGCTTTAAAAGCCCTTTATAAACTATCCGTATCCATATCAACATTCCGGCTATGGTAATGATGGCATACATGGCTGCAATTGCGGCTAATACCTGCCATCCTTCACTACCCGCTAAAAGAAAATAAGCCTCTATTTCCATACAGGGAGAAAGGAACATGGCAACAATCAAGGCAAGAATAATTGCTTTTTTTGTTTTCTTTTCGATTTCCTTCTTTTCCAGATGAAAGTGATGATGTTTGTAATGCTGCCGTAGAAAATAAAGTCCTATTAAAATCAATATAGACGGTCCGATAATATGAGTAAAGTCGTGAATATGGTGTGTTAGTTCACCGCCGATCATTCCAAGAAGTATTCCTATGATAATAGTGCTAATAACATGGGCCATCCCAGCAATAAAAGTAATACGACTTGTCTCTGCGAGACTCCAGCCTTCTTTTCTGCCAATAGCCAGTACAGGCAGCCAATGATTTGGAATTATGGCGTGTAATACGCTAATTAGAATACTTCCTGTCAGAATTTGGATCATATATTACACTTTATACATTTTCCAATTTTTAGATATTCCTTCTATAGGGCCCATTAAAGCCATTTTAGATTTTAATGATGATCCTCTTCGCCACCGCCTTTTGCTTTTGATAATAAATAGGTCGCTCCTTTAACTACGACTTTTGGTTTATCGGGAACTTCACCAATGGTTGTAATCTGAATATAGCCCAATTCGGTAATGCCTGTAATAACCTCAACCATTTTGAAATGTGTTGCATTCTCCGGCTGTTCCTTTTCTTCACCACTTTCCTTTTCTTTGCCCTCTTTCTTTTCAGATGTCTCCTCGTCATGCTTGGTTTGCCCTTCATCATCTACTACCAAAATGTAGCTCTTGCCTTCCGATGATACCACAGCGTCGACAGGCACAGCAGTAACCTGCTCGCTGCCAACATTTATCAAGGCAGTCACATACATCCCTGGTATCAAGCCGAAAGTATTTGCATCTTCTATAATAGCATGCACTATAATTCCTTTCCCTTCATCTTCAAAAGACTTGTTGATACCATAAATTCTTCCTGTGATTTCACGGTTATTTTGGTTAGCTAATATGAACCTGACCTTCTGCCCAATTTTTACCCTGAATAAATCTTTCTCAAACACTATCAAGTCACAGTGTATTTGTGAATTATCAATGATCTCCATTAAGGAATTCCCGGGATTTGCAAATGCCCCTGTATTTACACTGATGTGTCCCACCGTTCCGCTTATAGGAGCCGTAACATTCATATGTGTATTAATGTTACCGCTTTCTGCCGAAGCTGGATTGATGCCCAATTGCCTTAGCTGCTTTTCCATTGCTCCGAGCCTGGCTTTTTCTGAATTGTAATTTGCCTGGGCTTCCTGTAATTTCTTTTTTGTCCCTGCATTAGCTTCGTCAAGTTCCTGTTGCCTCTTTAATTCTGCAGCTGTAAAGGAGAAAGAGTTTTTAGCTGTTACATATTCTTCCTGAATTTCTGCAAGCTGGGTATTCTCAATAATGGCAATTACCTGACCCTTTTTTACCGATTGACCCTCTAAAGGATAAATTCTCCTGATAACCCCACCCATCAAAACATTCACATCCGCTCTTCTTTGAGGAGGAACCGCCAATTGGCCGCTTGCTTTAATGACATTACTCAAATTCTTAAGTTCTATTGTGCCGAGTTGGATATCCATAGCTTTCATCTGAATTTCGGTAAGCTCTAATGCTTCACCGTGTTCTTCACCTTCCTCATGGCCAGCTTCCGTCGCTGTAGAATCTTCAGTAGTTACTTCTGTTTTTCTGCTGCTCCCAGAGCAGCCACTTAAATACACCACTATAACTGCGAGAATTATGGGTGTGAATATTTTTGTGATAAGCTTCATTTCTAATAGTTTTATTGACTTGTTTATTGATTTCCTTTCAAATAGTTAATGGTAATGATTGCTTCATTAAGCTTTTGAATGGCTTGGAGGTATTGTAGCTTTATTTCCACTGCCTGAGTCAGGTTTTCCACCAGCTCAACATAGGAGATCTCCCCTTTGCTAAAAGCAAAACTGGAAACACGGATTTGTTCATTTGCTACATTCACAGAATTGTTCCTATAAAAATCATAGCGTTGCTTATATCGAACATATTGCTGATACGCTCTTTGATATTCACTTGTAAGCTGCCACCTTGTAGTTTCTAATTCTGCTTGTGCTATCGAAACACCAATTCTCTCGGCTTCAACTCTTGCTCTATTGGCCTTGTTGAATAGTGGCACCGACACACCTACTTCAAAGCCGCCAATTCTTGTTCCTGGGAAATAACCTCTGTTGATTTTTCCGGGGTCGAATCCTTTTATTACGAATTGTTGGTAATACGCAACTGAGAAATCAGGGAATCTTCTTGCCCTTTCCAATCCAACTCTTGATTGCGCTACTTCAATATTTTGCTTTTGGTATTCGAGTAACGGATTATTTGAAGTTGTTGTATCAAACAGAAGCAAATCCTGAGGATAAAATAAGGCAATGGAGGTATCAATCAAAAGTGGCCCGGCATAGTTAGTATATTGCCTGATAAGGGTTTCGTAAATGTCTAAGTCAGACAAAGCTTCATTTCTTTGAAGCTCGATATTTTGTGACTTGTTTTGGGCTGTTAATCGTTCAAGATTAGATGTTTCCCCTGATGTGTAACGAGCATTAGCCTTTTTATAAAAGTCCTGGTAAATGCTATCAAGGTAATTAAGCAGATTCACTTGTTCCTTTGTATATAGATAATTGTAGTAGGCAATTTTTATATCCCTTACAATTTCTGCTTCTGTTACTTTTCTATTGACTTCCGCCAGTTTGGTTTGTTGTTCAAAAACATTTCGCTGACTTCTGTATAAAACGGGCAGGGAAAAACCTTGCCTTACTCCTATAGCATTATCAATATTTCCACCGCTTGTAGGATCCTGCGCTAAGTTGAAATCGGTTTTGGGTAAATCAACCGACGACTTTTGCAATGCTCTACTTTGTTGCACATCAAGGCCTGCACGTTTTATTCGCAGGTTGTTATTTTGAGCCATTTGAATTAAGCTATCTACTCCCACAGTTCTTTCCTGGGCGTTTAGATCGCCTGATAGCAAACTTCCAATGGCCATAAAAGCTATTATGATTGCTGTTTTTGTTTTCACCTTTCTAAGCCGTATTTTTTTTGATAAAAGAATGTATAAACATGGTAGGACAAACAGGGTTAAAAATGTAGCAGATACCAGGCCCCCTATAACCACCGTAGCCAAAGGTTTTTGTACCTCGCCTCCTGCACCGGTAGAAAGAGCCATCGGTAAAAAACCCAGTGACGCAACGGCTGCAGTCATGATCACGGGACGCAGCCTTACTCTTGTTCCTTCTCTTACCCGTTGATAAATGTCTGTAACCCCTTCATTTTTTAACTGATTGAAGTAGCCAATAAGTACAATTCCATTTAACACAGCTACACCAAACAATGCTATGAAACCTACCCCTGCAGATATGCTAAAAGGCATCCCTCTTATGAGTAAGGCAAATACTCCGCCGATGGCCGACAGTGGAACGGCTGTAAAGATTAAAAGAGATTGAGGAATTGATTTAAATGTAGCATAAAGCAATACTAATATCAAAAGCAAGGCAGCAGGTACTGCAATGGACAAACGCTTTTTTGCTTCCTGCAAATTCTCAAACTGTCCGCCATAAGTTATAAAATAACCTGGTGGTAGCTTTAACCTTCTATCGAGTAGTGTTTGTATTTCTTTAACAGTGCTTTCGACATCCCGCCCTCTTACATTAAAACCTACAAATATCCTTCGCTTGCCATCCTCTCTGGATACCTGAGCAGGAGCTTCTTTAAATTGAATGTTTGCAACCTGGCTTAATGGAACACGGTTGCCCGTTGGCAAAGGAATATACAGGTTTTCAATATTAGTCACGTCACTTCTTAATTCCCGCTGAAGGCGGACCACCATATCAAATCGCTTTTCACCCTCAAAGACAACCCCGGCGGTGTTTCCTGCAAAAGCAGTTTGCAATACCATATTTACATCTGTAATGCTTAATCCATATTGCGCCATTGTTTCTCTGTTGTACTCAACAATGATCTGAGGAAGACCTGAAACTTTTTCAACGAATGGCTCACTTACGCCCTTTACCGGAGCAATTATCTTTGAAACGGATTCGGCCTGTTGTGCAAGTATGTCTAAATCGTCTCCATAAATTTTTACTGCCACATCTTGTCTAATACCTGTCATCAGCTCATTGAAGCGCATTTGCATAGGCTGCGTAATTTCCATGTTCACACCAGTTAATACTGATAAAGATTCCTCCATTTTTTCCATCATCTCCTCCCTTGTTTTTGCAGAAGTCCATTCTTCCTTGGGTTTCATGGAAACCATCATATCACCTCTTTCAATGGGCATAGGGTCTGTTGGTATTTCAGAGCTACCAATGCGGGTTACCACCTGCTTTATTTCCGGAAAATCTTTCTTTAGGATGGCTTCTGCTTTACTGAATGTTTTTACTACTTCAGATAGGGAGGTTCCTTGTTGCATGGAGATTTCTACAGTTAGATCACCTTCCTCAAGTGTAGGAATAAATTCTCCGCCCATATTTCGAAATACAATTAATGAAAGAACAAATAATCCAATGGCAATCAACACAGTTGTTATTTTCCATTTTAGAGTAACATTTAACGCAGGGCGATATATACGTTGAAAGAATCGCATGATCTTGTCGGATATGGTTTTCTTATGAACCGTGCTTCTTTTAAGAAACAAAGCACTCATCATTGGTACATAAGTCAGTGAAAGAATGAACGCACCAAGGATGGCAAAAGCAACTGTTTGTGCCATAGGCTTGAACATCTTGCCTTCTATTCCGATCAGTGCCAGGAGGGGTAAGTAAACGATTAAGATGATAATCTCACCAAAGGCTGCGCTACTTCTGATTTTTGAAGCCGCAGTATAAACTTCTGCATCCATTTGCTTTCGGGTGAGCCTTGGTATTCCCGGAAAGAGATTGCTTTCTGTTAACCTGAATATGATTGCTTCAACAATAATTACCGCACCATCTACAATAAGACCAAAGTCTATTGCCCCTAAGCTCATTAAGTTACCTGACACGTTAAATTGCCGCATCATGCCAAAGGCAAACAGCATGGAAAGAGGGATAACTGATGCTACTAATAGACCTGCTCTCCAATTGCCTAACAGCAAAATCAGAACGAAAATTACAATGAGCGCACCTTCAATAAGATTCTTTTTCACCGTCCCTATAGCCCTGTCAACTAATTCCGTTCTGTCAATGAAAGGCTCAATTATCACACCTTCGGGTAATGATTTTTGAATTTGCTTCATTCGCTCCTTTACATTGTTGATAACCTTAGCGAAATTTTCACCTTTTAACATTAAGGTAATTCCCGCTACTACTTCGCCTTCACCATTCCGGGTAACTGCTCCAAACCTTGTGGCACTTCCAAATTGAACGATGGCGATATCACGAATGAGAATTGGAAAGCCATTGACAGTCTTAATGACAATCCTTTCAATATCGGCAAGAGATTTTACTTGTCCTAAACCTCGAATGAAGTAAGCATTACTACGCTGCTCGATATAAGAGCCGCCGGTGTTTTGATTGTTATTTTTTAATGCCTCATAGATCTCTGATATGGTGATATTTTGAGCATTGAGTTTTTCATTATCAACGGCTATCTCATACTGTTTAACATATCCACCCCAGCCGCTAACTTCTGCCACACCTTCTGTGCCCGCCAATTGAGTACGAACAATCCAGTCCTGCATGGTACGTAAGTCCATTGCTGAGTATTTATCCTTGAATCCAGGCTTCGTATGAATAACATATTGATAGATTTCGCCCAAGCCTGTAGTAATTGGGGACAAGTAAAGCTTTCCCATTCCTTCCGGAATTACTTCTTCGGCTTCTTTTAGACGTTCTCCAACTTGTTGCCTTGCCCAATAAATGTCCGTATTATCGTGAAAGACCAAAGTGATAACTGATAAACCCGACCGGGAAATAGAACGCTTTTCAATTACTTCTGGAATGTTGGACATGGCCAGTTCTACAGGCGCAGTAACAAATTGTTCCACTTCTTGTGCTCCCAGGTTTGGTGCTTGTGTTATGATTTGGACCTGGTTATTAGTAATATCTGGCACCGCATCAATTGGCAGCTTATACATGGAATATGCACCCCATATAACCAGGACCAAAGTCATGAGACCGATGACGAGCTTATTTTTTATACTGAAAAGAATAATTCTGTCTAACATGATGTTTTTATTTTGAAAGATGCTGGATATGTTTGATAATAAGGCCTGCGATAGCCAAAAGCAACACGGTTGCCGATAACTACATAAAATATGCGTTTTATTATAGTTGCCCCCGATGGGGGCCTAACTTTCCTGCTTTTCGTTTTTGATTTGTTCAATGGATGTAGTTAATACATACAATGATTGGCACAGTATCTCTCTAATATGATACCGGGAAAAGATGATGGCTAAACAGACTTATAACAATTTCGGAGGTTGCCAGATGGGAGCAGAAATTTCCAAAAGGTTTTCTGGCAGGTAGAAGATATAAGACTTATCGCCGTAAAAAAAAGGGGTTGAG